>JASIDM010000177.1 GCA_030044695.1 Thermoplasmata archaeon | reverse complement strand
GCCATCAGGAGGGCGATCGACCCGAGCGTCAGGGCGAAGCAGATCGCGAGGAGCGGCGACGCTCGACGGTCGTAGGTCACCGAGTAGGCCGAGGTGACGAGCCAGACGAGCGACGCCGCGAGGGCGAAGAACCCGGCGAGGGGGTCGAGGAGGAGCGACTCCGGGTCGCCGAGGGGTCCGGACCACCCGGCACCGCGCACCGTTCCGCCGACGATCGCCTCGACCGCCGTGACCAGGAGCAGCGCCGACGCCACGGCGGAGGTCAGGTAGCCGAACCGGGGACGCCACGCGGCGACCGCCGCGGCGCCGAAGAACAGGGCGACCGACAGCGTAAGGACCGCTCCCCAGCCGTCCATGGCGAGCTCAGCGCTCCCGACGGCCCCGGCCGGCCAGCGTCAGGAGGGCGTCCAGGATCTGGGTCGGGGCCGGCGGGCATCCGGGGACGAAGAGGTCGACCGGCACCAGCTCGTCCAGCGACGACCGCAGGCCGGGTTGGCCCCGGAACACGCCTCCGCTGATCGGGCAGGCGCCGATCGCGACGACGGCCTTCGGCGCGGGGATGGCCTCGTAGGCGCGACGCACCGGCTCGATCATCGCGGCGGTCGGGACCCCGACGACCAGCAGCACGTCGGCGTGCCGCGGCGAGTTGGTGAAGAAGATCCC
The DNA here is from genome assembly GCA_030044695.1 of Thermoplasmata archaeon. Taxonomy (GTDB): domain Archaea; phylum Thermoplasmatota; class Thermoplasmata; order Lutacidiplasmatales; family UBA184; genus Lutacidiplasma. The sequence goes on along the minus strand of JASIDM010000177.1, from coordinate 10,515 downwards.
GAGCCGCGACGCGTCGTAGAACGGGTTCGCGAGGGCGAGCACCTCCAGGTTGCAGGCGTTGCAGCTGCCGACGTCGACGAGGAAGACGTGCAGCGAGCGACCGAGCTCCGCGAGCGATCCGGCGCCGGACGGGGCGGGCGCGACGGTCGACGTCCGGAGCGACGCCGGGCTCGTGCCGGCCATCTCGATCGGAGCGCCAAACCGGAATCCGGTCGCCAGGCAGCGAGCGCAGCGGACGCACCGACCCTGGTCGACCCCCGAGGGCGAGATCGCGCCCACCGGGCAGCCGTCGACCGCGGCCGGGCCGATCGGGCCGGTCGGGAGGGGGCCCCGCGCCGTCAGGGGGATCTCGTCCGGCTCGGACGCCGCGACCCGCGGGTATCGGCTGGTCAGGATCCCCCGGTGCGCCGCCTGCTGGATCCAGCTCGGCACGAGCTCACCGGTCCGTTTCGGCGAACACGAGGCCGAAGCTCTCCAGGGCGAAGTGGAAGTCCGTGAACACGGCGCCGCGCATGCCCGAGGCGAACACCGGCCAGTTCGCATCGCTCGGCGTCCGGACCCCGACGGCGGCGATCCGGGATCCCGCGACGCGGACGTCGTAGACCAGGTCCCCGCTGGGTCCCTCGACCCGGCCCAGGCCGCGGCCGGGGTCGACCGGCGGCGCGGCCGGCTGGGGAGCCTCCCCGGGGGCGGGCCATCGGTCGAGCAGCTGCTCCAGCAGGAGGAGGCTGGCCCGAACCTCTTGGACCCTCACCAGGAGGCGGGCGAGCGCGTCCCCGTCGCGCTCGACGGGGAGCGGGACGAACAGGTCGGTGTACGGCGCGACGGGCACCCGAAGTCGGTCGTCCCACGGCACGCCGCACGCCCGGAGCGTCGGCCCGACGGCCCCCCAGCGGACGGCCGCCTCGCGGGGGACCGGGCACGTCCCCTGGATCCGGTCGATGAACGTCCGACTGTCCAGGAACAGTTCCCAGAGCTCCTCGAACTCCTCGCGCCGCCGTCGGAGGTCCTCGGCCAGGGACCTTCGGCCCGGGCCATCCAGGCGCCGGGGCGGGCCCCCCGGGAGCAACGCCCCGAACGACCAGCGGTGCCCGAAGACACGACCTTGGAGGCGCAGCAGTTCCTCGGCGAGGGCGTGGCTCTGGGCCGCCCCCACGTTCTGGTTCGCCGCCTCGGCGATCCTGGCCAGCAGGTGGACGTGGTTGTACACCCGCTGGAGCTCCTGCGCCACGGCGCGGGTCCACAGCTCGGACGTGGGGACGGCGACGCCCTCGGCGCTCTCCGCCGCCGCGAGGAACGCGGCCACATGCGAAGCGGAGACGTTGCCGGCGAGGCGTTCGACGCGGAGCGCCGCGTCGGCGAGGGTGGCGCCGGCCAGCGAGGGAAGGATTCGCCGCGACTTGTAGCCGCCCACGGGGGTGAGCTCGAGGACCCGCTCCCCGTAGGTCACGACGTCGAACCGGCCCGACTCCGGGACCCCCATGGAGATCGGGCCGTACGGGAAGGTGAACGTCCCGTACCCTTCGACGGCCTCGCGCGGGGCGAGACGACGCGTCGGACCGTCGTCCCCGCCCCCGAGCCAGTTCGCGGCGATCTCCGACACGCTCCCGGACGCCGCCCCGGGGACCAGCCAGGAGGCGTTCTCGGTGTAGTCGTTGTAGAGGGCGAACGCGCCGTCCGGGGCCGCGTAGGCGAGCGCCCGGTCCGGGGTGAGGTCGAACCGGTCCGCCGCGCCGACCCTCCGGACCACGGGGCTCATGGCGCCCCCCCGCCGAACAGCGCGGCCGCGCCGCGGAGGGCCGCGGAGAGGTACGGCAGGCTCGCGACCCCGAGGGCGAGGGCGAAGGCGACGTTGAGGTAGGCGATCCCGGCCCCGGCATCGGCCCTCCGCGAAGGCTCCGTCGCGCCGCCGGCGGGCTCCCCGAAGACCATCCGGCCCACCTGGCCGTTGACCCCGACGAACGCGACCAGGATCGCGAGGACGAACAACGCGGCGATCCAGTACGCGCCGATCGCAAGCGCCCCCGCCACGATCAGCAGTTCCCCCAAGAACGTCCCGAACGGCGGCGCCCCGGTGACGGCCAGGGCGGCGAGGACCCAGGCGGCGCCCGTCGCCGGCATCTGCCGGCGGAGGTCGCGCACCTCGTCGATCCGGTTGGTCCCCGTCTCGCGGAGGACGTTCCCCGAACAGTAGAACACCGCGGACTTCGCGAACGCGTGGGCGACGAGGAGGATCAGCGCCCCGTAGAGCGCGATGCCGCCGATCGCCACCCCGGTGAGGGCGAGCCCCATCACCTCCATGCTCGAGTAGGCGAACATGCGCTTGTACGACCGCTGGCGCTGGAGGAGGAACGCTCCCGCGAGCGCGGTCGTGAGCCCGAACGCCAGCAGCAGGTCCTGGATCGTGGCGGGCACCGGCGTGCCGAGGACCCGGTAGACCCTCAGGAAGGCGTAGAGGGCCGTGGGCAGCAGGACCCCGGAGAACATCGCCGAGATCGGCGACGGGGACTCGGAGTGGGCGTCGGGAAGCCAGGTGTGCATCGGGAAGATCCCGACCTTGGTGCCGTAGCCGACGAGGGCCAGGGCGACGGCCATCAGGACCGGCAACGTCAGGGCCGGGGGCGCGGCGGCGAGCCGGTTCGCGTCGAGCGTCCCGGTGTCGGTGTAGAGGAGCAGCAGGGCGAAGAGGGCGATCGTGAGCCCGGCGGAAGCGATCAGGGTGTAGCGCCAGGCCGCCTCGACGCTCGTGGGGCGACGCTCGAGGACGATCAGGAGCGCGCTGGAGACGGTCGTCGCCTCGATGCCGATCCACATCAGCCCGAGGTCCGTGACCAGCAGGGCGGCGATCATCGTGAACGCGAAGGCGCTGAGGAGCGCGTAGTAGACCTGGGGCGTCAGGTACGGCCGATGGACCGCTCGGAGGTACCGGTCGGAGTACCACACCGACGTGGCGTAGATGCTCGTGACCGTGAACAGCAGGACGTCCGCCAGGGCGTCGACCCCCAGGTACGGACCCCAGGTCCCCGAGGCGGAGGTCACGAGCAGGCTGACCGACGCGCCGACGGCCACGAGCGACCCCGCCCTCGCCGCGACGCGGCTGACCGCGCCGTACGGGACGAGGGCCAGCAGGCTCGCGGCCGATGGCGCCGCGAGCAACAGCAGCAGCGCGAGCTGGGGGGCGGAGGTGATCATCCGGCGAGCTCCTCCAGTCCCCCCTGCTCCAGGGTGCCGGTGACGTCGCGCTGGATCGACAGGATCACCCCGACGAGCACCACGCCGAGCACGTCGAGGAAGACGACGACCTCGACGAACAGCGGGAAGTGCGGGGCGAAGAGCGCGCCCGCATAGACGACCGCGTTCTCCTCCTCAAGGTAGCCGATCACCTGGACGATCGTGTTCCCCCGCGTCGCCAGCATCAGCAGGCCCTCAACCAGCAGGACGAACGGCAGCGCCCCTCCGGGCTGCGGGAAGATCCCGGCGAGCGTCTCCTGGAAGACGAACCAGGCGACGATGGCGAGCGCGATCGCCGCGAGGGCGTGGCTCGTCACCCGCTGGGCCGCGTGGACCTCCCGCAGGCGCCAGCGGAACGCGCGGATCTGGCGGTCGAGGACCCACGGGATGAACACGGCGCGCACGGCGACGGCGAGGGCGGCGAGGAGCGCGAGGTCGAGGTTCTGCTGGCTCCACGCGAGCCAGCCGAGCAGGACCCCGAGCAGGAGCGACTGGAGCGCGATGCCCCGGACGAGCGGACCGACGAACGACTCGGACTGCAAGAACAGGGCCGAGAGCAGGATGCCGACGCCGACCAGCCCGACGAGCTCGGCCGCGGCGTCCACCTACGGCACCCCCAGCACGACGAAGGTGAAGATCGACAGGATCGCGAGGGAGAACGAGAGCGCGAGGAAGTCCCGAATCTTGAACAGGCGCACCTTGGCGAGGGTCGCCTCGAGCAGGACGACGACCCCGACGAGCAGGAGCAACTTCGCGACGAGGACCCCGATGTTGGCCGCGGCCGCCGCGACCGTCGGCTGGGCGAACATCCCCCACGGCACCAGGAAGACGTTGAGGAACACGGCGTACAGCAGGAACTGCTTCATCCAGCCGTTCCAGCGCAGCACGCCGAGGAGCCGGCCGGAGTGCTCGAAGACGCGGCCGTCCTCGAGCATGCCGAACTCCATCAGTCCCGCGCTCTCCACGGGAAGCTTGCCGGTCTCGACCAGCAGGAGCAGGAAGAACGCCGCCGTGACGAGCAGGTGCGTCGGGGAGAGGTAGGCCGCGAGCGACGCGGAGAGCAGGTTGTTCGTGACGTAGGGATTGTTGGTGCCGGTGATCACGGCGACCGCGAAGAACACGATGATCAGCGTGGGCTCGGCGAAGGCGGCGAACGACACCGTGCGGCTCGCGCCGAGGACCGCGTAGTTGCTCCCGGAATCGATGGCGACGAGCAGGGTCAGCACGCCGGCGAGCCCGAACAGCAGCCCCCCGCCGAGGAAGTCCGCGCTGGAGGCGAACGGGATCGGGTACGGGGTGATGATCGGGACGATGATCGCGATCGTCAGGTAGGCGCCGAAGGCGAGGAACGGCGCGACGACGAAGACCCGGGACGCTCCCTCGGGGACCAGGGTCTCCTTGCGGAGATACTTGCGAAGATCGGCGTACGGCTGAAGGATCGACGGGCCGGTCCGCGACTCGGTCCAGGCCTTCCAGCGGGCCGAGATCCCCGCGATCAGGGGGGCCAGCAGCAGAACGGTGGCCGCCTGGAGCAGATTGACGACTTGCGCGGCCGCGTCCACCATTGCCTACTCCTGGTTCCGGGAGCAGGCGTCATTGGCCCGAGGGCGGTTCGCCGGGGGACCGGCTGGCGGACGCCTCCGCCGAACGTACAGGAATCGAGCGCCTACTTAGCCGTGCCGCCGTTCCGGAAGGCGGACCGCGGTCGGCAAGGGCCCGGGCCCTCCCCTCGCGCGGTCGATCCTCGCCTCGCCCGCGCGACCGCGATCGAACCGGGGCGGCACGCGCGAGGCGCCCTGGAACCGCCCCCCTTCGAGGCGCCCGGTTCCATGGGAGCCGCGTTTTAGCCACCCCCGGGTCGCGGGTCCCGGAGAGATCTCGCGTGACGAGGAGCTCCGGCCCGGAGTGGGACCGCGTTCGTCTCGGCGGACGCCGGAGGACTCGGGCATGACGGCTTCGGTCTCGCACCCGGACACGGATGGGGGCTCCGTCCCCTGGCCCCGGTACGCGGCCGGGTGGGCCGCCGGAGCAGGGCCCGCCCTCGCCATGATCACGATCCTGTGGCTCCTGCCGGGCCCCAGCACGCCGTTCGGCATCGTCGCGCTCGGGGCCTACGCCCTCGCCTTCCCGGTGATGGTGCGTCGCCTCGGCGTCCCGCCGAGGACGAGCTTCCTCGCCTTCCTGGTCGTCGCGGGGATCGCGTTCGCCGTGCTGTCGATCCTCACCGGGTGGGGCAACGGGCTGACCGACGAGGGGTTCACCACCCCGCGGTTCGCCGGCTTCCTCCTCGCCGGTCACGACCCGTACACGACGCCCATGACGATCGCCTACGCCGCATACGGGCGGCACTTCGTCTCGACGTCGTACTACGTCTATCTCCCCGTGCTGATGTTCCTCCAGGTCCCGGGCGTCCCCTACAAGTGGTTCTCGCTCGCCTGCTGGGTCGTCCTGGTCGCCCTCGTCCGCAAGCGGTTCTCGACGGCCGTGCTGCTCGCCCAGCCGTACGTGATGATCGTCGCCGAGAACGGCTACAACGACCTCGTCCTGCTCGTGCTGCTCACCGTGGCCTTCGTGGGCGTGGAGGGCCGTCGCTCGAAGTGGGCCGAGTGGATCGCCCTCGGGTGCAAGCAGTTCGCGAACGTCTTCGTTCTCCTGTACTACGCGGTACGGCGGGACTGGAGGAACTTCCTGGTCACGGCCGGTGTGAGCGCCGCCTTCGTCGTCCCGTTCTTCCTCTGGAACGGGGACCGGGTCCTCTGCCCGACGCTCCTCGCGAACCGCCCGGCGTTCTGCCCCCATACCGGGGGCATCCAGCTCCTGATCAACTACCCGGTCTGGGCCGTCTGGGTCTTCGCGGTGTTCTACGGACCCGCCCTCGTGGCGGTACGCCAGGCGCTGGTCCGGCGTTCCCCGCGGCGTCGCCCGGACGGCTGGCTCCTGGAGTCGGCCCGGCTGGAGCGGCTTCCTTCCGTCCTCGTCGTGGCGACGACCTCGGTCGTGTCGGGACTGTCGGTGTTCGTCGCCGTCGACGCTCTCCTCGGTGGGCGCGGAGGGGGACCGTTCTCCGCCGCCGCGGTCGCGAGCCCGGTCGTCGTGCTCTGGGGGACAGCCTGGGGGGAACCGTGGAGGAGGTCCGGCGGCCTCGGCGGGCGTCTTGACCGCAGGTTCTGGACGGCCCAGGGCTGGCTGGTCGGGATCGACCTCGCCATCGCGTGGGCCTGGACCCTCGCGCGCGGTAGCCCCCTCGTCGGCGAGGGCTTGGGGCTCGTCGTGGGTGCCACGGTGTTCGTGGCGCTGGTGCTCCGCGGGAACCTGGTCGAGCCGTTGCCGGCCGTGCGAGCCGATGCCCCGCCGGGCCGGGCCGAGGGGAACTGACCCGGCTCGATCTCGCGACGGGAAGGGGTCCTGACCTAGGCGTCCCCGGGCGAGGTCGGCGGGGCCGGCGGAGGCTCGGCGGCCCCGACGACGTCGGGGAACGCCGCCCCGATCGGCGGGTCCTCGGTCGGCAGGCCGAAGAAGTCGCGCAGGACCCGTCGCGTGAATCCCCAAACGACGTGGCCATCGTGGACCGAGGCCGTCACGCGGAGCGGGCCGCGATCGAGGTCGAGGGTGATCGGCCGGCCCTCGACCAGGGTCGGCCGTGGGAGCCAGAAGACGTGGGCGACCTCCGCGGGATCGCCGATCCTCGGGGACGTCGCGCTCGAGCCCAGGACGGCGGCGAACACCCCCACCGTGAGCCCGAACCGTCGCGCCGGGGTGGCCCCGACGAAGCGTAGAGGCCCGTCCAGGTCCGAGAGCCCGAGCCCGACCTCCTCGCGGAGCTCCCGCAGGGCGGTCGCGGCGAGGGAGCTGTCCCGGTCATCGACCCGTCCTCCCGGCAGGGCGACGTCCCCCGAGGCCGGGTCCTGCGGGTCGTTAGCTCGCCGGATCAGCAGGACCTCGACGTCCCGAGCGCCATCGCGGAGGACGATCGTCACCGCCGCTCCGGCGGTCGAGATCGGGGGTCGGAGCGCCGGGAACCGCTCCAGCAGGGCGACCGAGGTCGTCGCGTCGGCGGTCGAGCTCATCCCTGCCAGTCGTAGACCGCCTTCTCGCGCACGACCGCGCGATCGGCGGAATGCTCCCCTGCGTTGCCGACGAGGCGCTCGAGCGCCGCGACCCTGGCGCGAAGCTGGCGCACCTCGCGCTCGAGCTCGTCGATCCGCCCCAGCAGCTCCGGGTCCGTCTCGTTCGCCACCATGAGTCCATCGGCGGCCGCCGTGATAACGGTGCCGGCGGTCACGGGCCCGCCTCGGCGTCGACCTCGCGCACGAACTGCGCGATCGCCTCGGCGGTCTCGTCCGGTCGCTCGATCGGCACCATGTGCCCGGTCTGCGCGAGGATCCGCATCCTGGCCCCCGGGATCGACTGCCGGAGGATCCGGCCGTGGGAGGCGTCGACGACCTGGTCGTCCATGCCTTGGATCACCAGCGCCGGCGGGCGGAGGGTCGCGATCCGCCCGCGCTCGTCGAACGTCGACGTCGCGCGGGCCCACAGGGACGCCGCGCGATAGTCCCGGCGAGGGACCTCCTCCCGGAGCCGATCGGCGAAGTCCATGTGCGCCTCGATCCAATCCGGGTAGTACAGGTCCTTCAGGAGCCGGACGGCCATGGCGTCCGGCCCGTCCTGGGCGTACGTCTCGGCCCAGCGCTCGGCGATCGCCCTCGTGTGACCGTCGGTGTACACCGAGCCCCCGATCAGGGTCACGCTCCGGACCCGCGCGGGGGCATCCAGCCCCAGTCGGAGCGCGAGCTGCGCTCCCGCACTGAGGCCGACGACGTGGAGCGCGGGGATCCCCTTGGCCTCGAGCAGCGCCAGCAGGTCCGCTTCGAGGGCCTCGGGCCGGTAGTCGCCGTCGGGAGGGGCGGGGGACCGACCGTGCCCCCGGAGGTCGGGCGCGAGCAGCCGGAACGAGGAGGAGAGCTTCGGGAGCACCGCGTTCCAGACGCTGTGGTCGGCACCGACGCCGTGGAGAAAGCCGATGACCGGGCCCGTACCCTCGTCCCGGCAGTACAGGGCGAGCGGGCTTGCCGCCGGAGCGCTCACGCCGCCGCGCAGGGCCGGCAGCTCTTCAGCTCTCGGGCGGACGGGAGCCGCGCGGTCCGTAGTCGTATATAGCGCGGGCCCGCTGCCCGAACCGATGGCCCGCGGCGTGATGCTGATGAGCGGCGGCATCGACTCGCCGGTCGCGATGCACTACCTGCTCCGCCAGGGGCACGAGCTGCTCGCGGTCCATCTCGACAACCGACCGTTCACCGACGACTCTCCGCTGGCGAAGATCCTCGACCACCTCGAGCTGCTCCGGGCCCGCTACCAGCAGCCGATCCCCCTCTACGTCCTGCCGCACGGGCCGACGCAGGTGACCCTGATGCGGTCGACCGACCGGCACGTCGGCTGTGTCCTCTGTCGACGCTTCATGTGGCGGGGCGCCGAGAAGATCGCCGAACGGGAAGGCGCCACGTTCCTGGCGACCGGCGAGGCGCTCGGTCAGGTCGCCTCCCAGACGCTCTCCAACATGCGCTCGGCGACCGCCGCGGTCCGTCTGCCGATCGTGCGGCCCCTGATCGGCTTCGACAAGGCGGAGATCGAGGCGGTGGCCAAGGAGATCGGCACGTACGGGATCTCCACGCGACCGGGGGTCTGCTGCCAGGCCGTCCCGGACCGCCCCGCCACCCGCAGCGATCTCGTCCAGATCCTCCGGGAAGAGGAGCGCGTCGATGTCGATCAGATGCTCGACGACTGCGTCCGCCGGGCCGTGGTGCTCTGAGGCAGGCCGGAACGACGCGGCGTGCGCGAGCCGCTCCCGACAACCCCGCCGGGGCGAGGAGACTCCCTCGAGCAGGGTTGCGCGCCGTTACGCGGGTTGATATACCCGGACGTCAGGTTCTCTCGGCATGGCAACGTCAGGGGCTAAGGCCTACCCGAGCACGGCATTCGTCCTGAGCTTGATCGGCGGGATCTTCATCCTGCTGGCCGGCCTTGCGTTCGCGGCCCTCTACGCGGCCGTCGGTGCCGTCGTCTTCGTGTTCATTCCCGGGCTCGGAGCGCTGCTGCTGGGCCTCGCGGTCGCCTCGGTCCTGTTCGGGCTGATCATCATCGTCGGCGCGGTGATGCTGCGCTCCCGCCCGCAGTCGGCGAAGATGTGGGGGGTCATCATCGTCGTGCTCGCCATCATCAGCCTCTTCGGCTCGGCGGGCGGATTCTTCATCGGCTTCATCCTCGCGTTGATCGGCGGGATCATGGCGATCGTCTGGCACCCGCCCCCCGCGCCGCAGGCGGCCTGGGGCACCCAGCCGATGGCCCCGGCCATGGGGGGTCCGCAGGGCTCTCCCGGCTGGGGCGGCCAGCAGCCCCCGGCCACTCCGCCCTCCAGCTAGGCCCTGAGGAGCGGGCCGGCGCGTCGCGAGTCGGCCCCGAGCGATCCGGGCCGTCGACCCGCCCGCTTAACGGCCCGCCGGTCCTTCCGGCCCGTCGCCCGCTGGGTGGCGTTCCGGAGGGACCGTGTACCGCGCCCTGAAGCTCTGCGCTCAAGGGGGGGGCTACGAGGCGATCCCGGAGCCCGCGAAGCGCCTCGACCTCCACCAGCTTCGTCTGCGCCTGGAGTCCGAAGGGGTCAACGTGGTCGACGCCCGGGTCATGCTGATCGCACGGTTGCCCCCGGAGGTGACGATCGGGCGATCGGGTCGGCTCCTGTTCAAGACCCCGGATCCCGAGGAGGCCGGTCGAGCCCTCCAGCGCCTGGTCCCGCTCGTCGACGCGTCTTCGGACGCCACGCCCCGCGCTTCCCCGACAGGTTAAGCGGCGCGCGGAGGTCGTCTCCGTCAGGACCGCGATGCGCGAGACGTGGGTGGTCGGGGCGGCCTCCAACCGCTACGGCAAGCTCGCCGAGAGCGCCCGGGAGGCCGCGACCCGGGTGGCGCTGGAGGCGATCCGCGACGCCGGGCTCGAACCGAAGGCGATCGGGCACACGTTCGTCGCGAACTGCTTCGGGCTGACCGAGCGCCAGGCCCACCTCGGCCCCCTGATCAACACCGGGCTGGGCATCCCGGAGGTGCCGTCGGTCACCGTCGAGTCGGCCTGCTCCTCCTCGAGCGCGGCCCTGCACGAGGCGTACGTCCACGTCGCCGGGGGCTTCGCGGACGCCGCGCTCGTGGTCGGCGCGGAGCGGCTCGGCCACCTCGACACCCTCTCGGCGACCGGCTACTTCGCCTACGCGGCGGACTACCCGTTCGAGACGCGCAACGG
>JASIDM010000176.1 GCA_030044695.1 Thermoplasmata archaeon | reverse complement strand
ACGCCCGCGGACGCCTTCCCGACGGACCACGTCGGTCCCGGATCAGAACACCGTGAGCTTGTCGGTGAGCAGCCGGCGGGGGATCGAGTCGATGTCGTCGAAGGCGCTCTGGGCGATCGCTTCGGCCTTCCCCTTCACCGCGGCGAGCCGCACGCCGTCGGCGGGCAGGAGCTGGATGCTCGCCACCTGGGGCTGGTCGACCGGCTTGCCGATCTGCGAGAGGATCCGCACGTGGACCTCCTTGACGTCCCCGCCCGTCTCCTGGACGATCTGGTTCGCCACGAGATTGCCGAGGATGTTGTAGATCTTGCCGACGTGGTTGACGGGGTTCTTCCCCGCCGAGGCCTCGAGGCTCATCGGGCGGCACGGGGTGATCAGGCCGTTCGCCCGGTTCCCCCGGCCGACGGAACCGTCGTCCCCGGCCTCCATGGAGCAGCCGGTGACCGTGAGGTAGAACCGGCCCAGCTCGGGGTCGTCGGCGGTGTTCACGTCGATCGCCACCTCCCGGCGGGTCAGCTTCGAGGCGAGGTCGGCGAGCTTGTCGTGGATCTCCTCGCAGACGCGCGCGTACTCCTTGGGGTCCTTGATCTCCCGGTCGACGAGCGCCGCGGCCACCGTGAGGCGGATCTTGTCCCCCTGGCGGTAGCCCATCACCTTGACGTCCTCGCCGAGCGCCGGGAGCTTCTTCTTGAGCTTCAGGGTGAGGAACCGCTCGCTCTCGAGGACCAGCCGCTCCGTGTCGGAGAGCGGCGCGAAGCCGACGCCGAACGACGTGTCGTTGGCGAGCACCTCCTTCTGGTCGAAGACGCCCCGGAGGTCGACCGAGCCCTGGCCGATCCGGCAGTCGAACTCGACCTGCCGGTCGACATCGACGTGAGCGCAGACGGAGCCGACGTACTTGCGGGCGGCCTCGATCGCGACATCGCGGTACGGCAGCTTCTCGCCGTTGACCTCGGTCGTCGCGCGCCCCACGAGCAGGATGTAGATCGGCGAGGTCACCCGTCCGCCGCCGAACTTCGGCTCGGAGGCGCCCCCCACGACCTGCGTCTCGTCGGTGTTGTGATGGAGGATCTTGCCGAACTCGTCCAGGTACAGCCGGCTCAGCGCCCGGCTCACGGACTCGGAGACCCCATCGGCGATCGAGTCGGGATGGCCGAGCCCTTTGCGCTCGACCAGTTCGACCTGCTGGTCCTCGATGTGGACGGTGCGGAGCGGTTCGACCTGGACGTTCCGGGCCATGGTCAGAATCCTGCGCTCCGAGCCAGGGTCGGGTTTAAGGGTTACGCGCAAGGAGGGCGGGTGTGGAGGCGCGCCCGGGGGCACGGTGGTTGCCGGCCGACGCGGGAACGGCGCTCCCGCCCTCAGGAGCCGAGGTCAGGCGAGAGCGAACGGACCACGTAGGGGCCCTCGGGCAGGTAGCCGCGATGCTCGTAGTAGGGGCGGGTACCGACGGCGCTGGTCACAACGAGCCGGCGATACCCTGCCGAGCGCGCGATCGCCTCCCCCTCACCGAGCAACCGAGAGCCGAACCCACGATGCTGGTAGGTCGTCGGCCCCACCGGGGCCTCCCCGACGCCAAGCTCTCGGCCGACGACCTTGAGCTCCCGCACCACCGGCTCGCTGAGCCCCGCCTCCGTCGGGCCGTCCGGCGGCAGACGGAGCCGCAGGTACGCCGCGCAGAGACCGCTGCGGTCATGCTCGAAGGCCAGGAACACCTCGCGACCCCCGGCGGCGGTGTAGTCGGTCCGACGTAGTTGGAACTCCTCCGCGGGGGGGCTTTCCGTACGCCCGGGTTCCCGGCACCGGAGGCAGTGGCAACGCGCTCCCTCCTCGGCAAGCCGTCGCTGGGCGAGTTGGCGGAGGTTGCTCGTGCGGACACCGGCGGCGATGAGCCGAGCGGGAATGTCGCGTTGGATGCGATGGATCCGCACCCACGGCGGTACCTCCCGCTTGATCGCCGCCAGGACCTCCACCGCGGTCGCCGTCTCGTACGGGGCGTAGCGACCGGCGGTCCAGTCGTCGAAGAGGGGGGTGCCCGGCAGCACGAGGGTCGGATAGATCTTCAGGAAATCCGGACGGAACCGATCGTCGGCCCAGATCCGGCGGAAGCCGGCGAGGTCCGCGTCCGGGTCCATCCCGGGCAGCCCCAGCATCATGTGGTAGCCGACCTTCAGCCCGCGAGCCCGGACGTCGCGGGTCGCCCGGGCGACCTCGTCGCTCCCGTGGGCCCGGTGCACCCGCTCGAGGACCGCGTCGTCCAGGCACTCGACCCCGAGCTCGACGCGCGTCACGCCGGCGTCGAGGAGGAACGGGAGCACCCGCTCGTCGCACCAGTCCGGACGGGTCTCGACGGTGAGCCCGACGAGGCGGTGGATCGCCGAGGGGTTCCGCTCGCGGGCCTCCGCGAGGCTCGCCGACGGCGTCCCGTTCAGTCCGTCGTAGATCCCCTGGAGCACGGTCCGCTGGTAGGTCCGCGCCCGCGAGGGGAACGTTCCCCCCATCACGATCACCTCCACCTTCGAGGTCGCATGGCCGATCTCGTCCAAGGTCGCGAGCCGGTGGCGGACGATCGCCTCCGCGTCGTAGCGGAACTGGGCCCCCCGCAGGGCGCTCGGCTCCTCGCCCGTGTAGCTCTGGGGGGCCCGCTGTTCGAGGCCCCCGGGGCAGTACGTGCACCGTCCGTGGGGGCAGTGCGCGGGGGACGTCATCACCGCGACGACCGCCACCCCCGAGAGGGAGCGGGTCGGCTTGCGCCGGATCGCCCGGGCGAGCCCGGTCGGCGGGGGCGCGGCGACGAGGACGCGCGGCTCGTCGCCGGCCGCGGGGGAGGCCCCGGGACGAACGGTCTCGCTCCGGCCGGCTAGCGCTGGAGCCACGGACGCGTCTCGCCGGTGAGGACGTACGGGGCGGCCCGAAGCTCGTCGAGGGTCGAGGAACCGGTGAGGAACATCGCCACCCGAAGCTCGTGGACGAGGGTCTCCAGCTCCGCCTTGGTCTCCTCGTAACCGGTCGACGCGGCCTTCAGCACGCCGCCGGCGGTGCCGGCCGCCCGGGCCCCGAGGGCGATCGCCCGTGCCACGTCGAGCCCGGAGCGGATCCCACCGCTCGCCACCACGGGCAGTCCGAGCGGCGCGAGCTCGAGGACCGACACCGGCGAGGGGATTCCCCAGTCCCAGAACGTCTTGCCGACCCGGGCGTCGCGGTCGGCGCCTTGGTCGAGGGCGCGGTAGTGCTCGACGGCGGCGAACGACGTGCCGCCGGTCCCGCTCACGTCGAACGCCCGGACCCCCCGGTCCCGGAGCTGCTCGGCGACCGCCCGGGAGATCCCGGCGCCGGTCTCCTTGACGAGGACCGGGAACTCGCGGGCGAGGGCGCCGATCCGCTCGAGGCATCCCTTCGCCCGGCGGTCCCCTTCGGGTTGCACCATCTCCTGCAGGAAGTTGAGGTGGACGGCCAGGACGTCGGCCCCGATCAGCTCCATCGCGGCCCGGACCTCCTTCGAGCCCACGACGGCCTCTCCGGGCTTCTGCGGGACGAGCTGCGGGGCCCCGATGTTCGCGAACTTGAGCGGCACCGGGTGGCGCGCGACGCAGGCGTAGCTCTCGGGATATTGGCCCTTGAGGACCGCCGCCCGCTCGCTGCCGACACCCATGGCGACGCCCACCTCCGCCGCGGCCCGGGCCAGGTTGTCGTTGATCGTCGCGGCGTCGGGGAACCCCCCGGTCATGCCGGTGATGACGATCGGCGCCTTCAGCCGATGCCCCAGGAGCTCCGTCGAAGGGTCGACGTCGTCGAAATCGATCTCCGGCAGCGCGCGATGGACGAGCTGGACGTCGTTCCAGTAGCGGTACCGCCCTTCGACGTCGCGCCCGAGGACGACCTTGACGTGCTCGGCCTTGCGGTGGCTGAGATCGAGGCCAGAGCGGTCCGGCGAGCTACGGGGCACGCGCGTGGGCCCAGCTCCCGTAGACCGATTCCCCCCGGATCGCCCTCGAGACGGCTCCATCCGTCAGTCCGCTAATAAGAACTGCGTCGGCGCCGCCTCGCGCGATCTCGAGCATCGCTTCGAGCTTGGCGCGGAGTCCGCCGGTGACGTCGGTGGCCCCCGGGCTCGGCTGGAGCCGCGCGAGGAGGGCATCGTCGACCTCGGGTACGACCCGACGGCGTGCACCGGTGGGACCTTCCAGCACTCCGGGGACATCCGTGGCGAAGACGACCCGCGCGGCCGCGAGCGCGCGGGCCAGCTCGACCGCGGCGGTGTCCGCGCTGAGGATCGACACGCCCCACGCGTCGTCGGGAACGACGTCGCCGAACGTCACGGGCAGCTGTCCGCGCTGGAGCGCGGAGGCGAACGGACTCGGGTCCAGTTCGGCGAGGTGACCGGCGCGGTTCCGAGCCACGCTCCCGAGGGGCACCGACCACGGCGCGAGCCCCGCCGCTACCAGCGCCCGCAGCACCGCGAGGTGCAGCCGCCGGACCTCGGCGGAGACGATCGCCCCGCCCCGCGCCCGTTCGGAGGCCGGGCGACAGTCCGCCGGCGGGCCGGCGAGGCCGAACCTCGCGGCCCCCGGGTGGCCGAACGAGCCGGCGCCGTGCAGGACGACCAAAGGAACGGCTCCGGGGGCTCCGATCTCCGCGGCCAACCGAGCGAGGACCTTGGGCCGGAGCTTCTCGACCTCGCGCTTACGCGTGATCAGGCTACCCCCGAGCTTGAGGAGGACCCGCGTGCGGGGGTCGCCGCCGACCGGGCGCATGGCACCGCCGGCCTAGGCGTGGTCGGGACCGGTCGCCCGCGTGAACAGCAGGTACGCCCCGAGGATGAGCGGGGCGAAGCTGAGGAAGTACACCCAGTGGAAAGGTAGGTAGACCAGCCAGTAGGCCGTCCCGAGCAGCCCGACGCCGGCCAGGATCGCGATCCCGATCGTCATCAGGACCGTCCGAGCGCCGTACCGTTCCCCCGAGGTCGTGTGAGCTACCGCCGGCGTCCCCATCGGAGCGCTCGAGGCGTTCGCTCCTTCAAATCGCTTCGGTCGTGTCGGATCGCCCGCGAAAGCGAGCCGGGCCGTCGCGTCGAACGAAGTCGCGGCAAAAGGTAGATATGGCAAGGCCCCCTGCGACGCCCGCCCGAGGCCCGGGCAGGCGTGACGGTGCCACCTGCTCCCGAGGACCCG
>JASIDM010000175.1 GCA_030044695.1 Thermoplasmata archaeon | reverse complement strand
GGCAGCTACCTGTCGTTCGCCGCGAGCGCCCACAACGGCGAGAAGTTCGTCGCCGGGATCCTGCTGCTGATCCTCCTGATCGCGGCGCTCGACTTCGCCGTGTGGCGACCGCTCAGCCGGTGGGCCGACCGCTTCCGCTACGACCAGGTCCCCTCCGGTGAGGGGGGCGGGGTGGTGCCGTCGCGGGACCGCGCCGGTCGGCTGCGCCGGGCGACCTCCTTCGTCACGCGAGGGGTCCGCAGCGGCGTATCGAGGATCAGCACGCCGCTCGTGCAGCTGGCCGCGATCACGGCCCGCTCCGGCCGCGGCGGCAAGGACCGCCCCCGGCCGTTCGTCCACTACGCCGCGCTCGGCGCGATCCTGGTCGCGTGCTGGCTGCTGCTGATCGTGCTGATCGTGGCGGTGTTCAACGTCTTCACCGCCCCGATCTCGAGCGACGTCCGCCAGCAGATCGCCCTGGTCCCGCTGGCGATGGGCGCCTCCATCGTGCGGGTCGTCGCGGCCTACGCGATCTGCCTCGCCGTGTCGCTGCCCCTCGCGCTGTTCGTGGCCCGAAGCTCGAGGGCCGAGCGGTTCGGGATGCCCGTCATCGAGGTCGTCGCCTCGTTCCCGGCGACGGCGCTGTTCCCGGTGATCATCTTCCTCCTGGTGCCGTACCTGACGCCGAACGGGGCCGCGGTCCTGATGCTGCTCACCGGCATGATGTGGTACCTGTTCTTCAACATCCTCTCGGGCGTGCGCTCGCTCCCGCCGGATCTCGTCGAGGCGGCCCGCTCGTACGGCCTTCGCGGGCGGGAGTTCTTCCGGCGCGTCGTCCTGCCCGGGATCTTCCCCGCGCTGATCACGGGCTCGATCACGGCGTTCGGAGGCGGCTGGAATACGCTGATCGTGGCGGAGTACCTCAACCTCGGCAAGGGCCACCAGCTCGCCGTGCTCGGCATCGGGGAGCTGATCGACAAGGGCAACGCCCTCGGCTCCTCCGGCAACGCCCTGATGGCCGCCGCCCTGCTGACGCTCGTCGCGGCGGTCGTCGCCATCAACGAACTCATATGGAAGCCGCTCTACCGCCGGGCGGTCGAGCGGTACCGTTACGACTAGGCCGGCGGGAGGCGCGCGGTGGCGATCATCCGGCTCGACAACGTCAGCAAGTCGTTCCCGACCCGCCACGGCTCGATCGCCATCATGCAGGAGATCTCCTTCGAGGTGAAGGACGCCGACTTCCTCGCGATCGTCGGGCCCTCGGGCTGCGGCAAGTCGACGCTCCTCAGGCTGATCCAGGGCCTGGACCGGCCCAGCTCGGGATCGATCTACTTCCGGGACCGGCCCGTGACGAGCGTCGTCGGCGGGATGGCGATGGTCTTCCAGAACTTCGCCCTGTTCCCGTGGCTGACGGTGAGCCAGAACGTCGCCTTCGGCCTCGAGGCGCTGGGCTGGGAGGCGGAGCGGATCGCCGCGCAGGTCGAGCGGTACATCAGCGTCACCGGACTGGACGGCTTCGAGGAGGCGTACCCCCGGGAGGTCTCGGGAGGGATGCGGCAGCGGGTGGGCCTCGCCCGGGCCCTGGCCGTCGAGCCGACGGTCCTCCTCATGGACGAGCCGTTCAGCGCGCTGGATGCCCTCACGGCCGAGGGCCTTCGCGAAGAGGTGCTGCAGCTCTGGCGGGATCCCCAGCTCCCGCCGGAGGCGGTCGTGCTCGTCACCCACAACATCGAGGAGGCGATCCAGCTGGCGGATCGGGTCATCGTGCTGTCGCGCCGCCCGGGCCACGTGCTCGCCCAGGTCGAGGTCGACCTGCCCCGGCCGCGCGACCGCAAGTCGGCGCCGTTCTACGACCTCACCGACCGCGTGTACTCCCTCATCACGGAAGGGGGAACGCCGCCCTCGCCGTCGGGCAACGGCGGGGGAGCGATCGCGGGCTGAGAAGCCTTTAATCCCGGCGCCCTTCGTGAGGGCGGGAGTGCCCCGGACCAGCTGTGGCGACCACGTACCCGAAGTGCAGCCCGACCGAGATGCTGGGCCTGCTGGTCCTGCTGAACGACCACAAGGGCTCCGAGGACGTGGCGCTCCTCGCCGATGACCTGGACCTGGAGATCGACGAGATCTTCCCCGCGCTCGAGTACGCCGAGGTCCTCCAGTTCGTCAAGGTCACCGACGGCCGGGCCACGTTCACCGACCTCGGGCGCAAGCTCGTCGGGGCCTCGATCCGGGACCGCAAGACGATCGTCCGGGAGCAGCTGAAGAAGACCCCGTTGTTCCGGACGATCGTCCGGGCCCTGGAGGCCAGCCCCGAGCACCGGATCAGCGACGAGGAGTTCGGGCACATCATCTCGTTCACGACCGCGAAGGCCGACGGCGGGGAGCAGAACATCGTCAACTGGGGGCGGTACGCCGACCTCTTCCGCTACGACGCCGACGTCCACGCGATCTGCCCCGCGCGCAAGGTCGCCGCCACCAAGGGCGGCGGGCGGAGCCCGCCCCCCACGCCTCCCCCTCCGGCCGACTCGAAGCCGGCCGTCCGGTCGAGCTCCGGTTCGACGGAACCGCCTCGGGGGCCCGGCACCGCCAGCGCGGTCGCCTGAGGCGGGCCCGCGGGACGCGGGGGACAGCCCCGCCTCGCCCCCGGACCGTTAAGCGAGCGTTCCGCGTGGGGACCCCGTGAGCGACCTCACCCTCGTCGGGATCGCCGGCGGCCTGCGCAAGGGCGCCTATTCTCGCGGTCTGCTCAACGCCGCCCAAGAGCTGGTTCCCGACGGCGTGACGCTCGAGATCGCCGAGATCCGCGACTTTCCGCTGTTCAATCAGGACGACGAGGCGAGCCCACCGGAGCCGGTCCGCCGCCTGAAGGAGGCCGTGCGCGCCGCCGATGCCGTGCTGTTCTCGCTCAACGAGCACAACTACGGGCTCTCGGCGGCGGAGAAGAACGCGCTCGACTGGGGCTCGCGACCGTACACGGACAACGTCTGGAACGGCAAGCCCGCCGGCATGATGAGCGCGAGCGTCGGGACGCTCGGGGGGGTTCGGGCCCAGTATGCGCTCCGCCAGTCGATGGTCTTCCTCAACATGTTCCCGATCAACCGACCCGAGGTGCTGGTCGGCTCGGCGGCCCAGAAGTTCGACGCGTCGGGCCGCCTGACCGACGAGACGAGCCGCAAGTTCGTGCGGGACCACCTCACGGAGCTGGTCCGCTTTGCCCGGCTGATCCGTCGTCCCCCGTGACGCGCGGGGCGGCACGGACGACGGCGGGGCGATCGGTGCGCCGGCCCTCGCGTGACGTACCGTCCCGGTTCGTCGACAGGCTCGCGGCCAAACGCTTAAGGCCGGAGCTCGCTCGCCCGCCGTACCGGGCACGTAGATCAGCGGAAGATCGCTGCTTTCGCAAAGCAGAGGTCGGGGGTTCAAATCCCCCCGTGTCCACTCGTCTCAACGACTGGCTATCGGCTACAACCTCGGATTAGTGCCCCTCTTCGCCAGTCTGGGGGTTCTCCGCTTCCCGTTGGGGAGCGACGAACGGTCCCGCGGGAACCGGCGACCGAGCTCATCGATCAAGGCGTCCACCTTGGAGCGGATCTCCTCGCGGATCGCTCGGAACCCCTCGGCGTCGGCGTAGTGCGTGTCCGGGATCGTCCACTCCACGGGGTGGGCGCGCGCGAACCACTCGGGGCAGGACGGGTGGTCGGTCGCCCCGATGGAGACGCGCACGGTGGCGTCCTGGACCATCGTC
>JASIDM010000174.1 GCA_030044695.1 Thermoplasmata archaeon | reverse complement strand
GATCGGCCCGCTCGTCCCGAGGAACCGGTGCAGGGCCAGCGCGATCGGCAGGACGTTCCCCGTCGCCAGCGTGACCGTGATCCCCGAGGCCTCCAGCCGTCGCACCGCGGCGAGGGCCCCCGGGTCGAGTCGCCGGTCGGCGTCCGTGAGCGTGCCGTCGACGTCGGTGACCACGCCCCGGAGCCGGCGCGCGCTCGTGGGCATCGTCCGACCCCGGCCACGCTAATGCGAGGGCTCGGCCAGGCGGCGCGCGATCGCCCGTCGGAGCTCGTCGGCGATCTCGCGGCCGTCCCGTCGTCCGCGCAGCTGCCGCATGACGTCGCCCATCAACGGCGAGAACGCGGCCTCGCCCCGTTGTCGTACGAGCTCGATCTGCTGGCCGACGACCTGTTCGACGACCCGGGCGAGCTCGTCGGCGCCGGCCCGGTGGAGGCCGGCCCGATGGACCGCGTCGTCGACGGTCGTCCGGCCCGCCGCGAGCTCCGCCAGGACGGCGGGGATCCCTTCCTTGGAGAAGGCGCCGGACTCGGTCGCCCGCAGGAGTCCGTCGAGCAGCTCCACCGACGGCTCGAACGGGGGGCCGTCCGGCCGGGGCGGGACCGCCGGCAGCTCCTGGATGAGCAGGCGGGCCACCGCCCCGGCGGAGCGGCCGCGCTCGACGAGCTCGTCGAAACGGTCGAGCTCTCCCCCGTAGACGATCTGTCGGACGAGCTCCGGGGCGAGCCCGTGCTCGCGGGCCAGTCGGGCTCGGCTCGCCGCGGGCCGCTCCGGTAGGGAGGCCCGCAGCCGGGCGAGGCGCTCCGGCGAGACCGGGATCGGAGGGACATCCGTCTCCGGGTAGAGGCGGTCCCGGCCCGGTAGCGGCCGGGAGTAGCGGCTACGGCCGTCCGGCAGCGGGTCCCGGGTCTCGCCCGGGACCCCTTCGAGCGCGGCCTGGGCGCGCTTCGCGACCGCGGCCAGGGCGCGGCGCACCTTCGCCTCCGAGCGATCCGCGACCAGGACGAAGGCGTCGTGCGCGTCCAACTTCAGGGCGTCACGGAGGCGATCGGCGACCCCGCCGGCGAGCGCGGCCGCCGTGGTCTCGTCCGAGTGGACGATTCCCCCGACCCCTGCGGCGCGGGCGTGGTCGGCGAGCTCCCGTCCGAGCCGCTCGTCCGTGGAGGCGGGGGTGGACAGGAGGCCGGCGAAGCCGGGGAGCCGCAGCGCCAGGGCGACCCCCCCGCCGTGGAGCGCCGAGGCGACCGGCCCTTGCGTCGCGCCGGTGAGCTCCGCGCCCACGTCGATCACGGTCGGATCGACCCGTGCCCCTCGGGCCCGGAGCTCCTCGCGCCACCCCAGGAGGAGCTGCTGGCGCCGCTCCTCCCGCGCAACGTACTCGCCCAGCAGACGGAGCTCCTGGACCCCCTTGATCTCGATCCGGTGACCCCCCTCGATCGAGACGTTGAGGTCCTCGCGGATCGTCCCGATCCCCCGACGCACCCGGCGCGTGGACCTCAGCAGCGCCCCGATCTCGAGCGCCACCTCCCGCGCCTCGGCGCCCGAGGTGATGGTAGGTCCCGTCGCGATCTCCACGAGCGGGATCCCGAGCCGGTCGAGGCGGAACGCCACCTCCGAGCGATCGCCGCCGACCTTCCGAGCGGCGTCCTCCTCGAGGCAGATCGACAGGATCTCGTGGGTCGTCCCGCCGACCTCGAGCCGGCCCCCGACGGCGATCAGCGCGGTGCGCTGGAAGCCCGAGGTGTTCGAGCCGTCGACGACGATCTTGCGCATCACCTCAATCTCGTCGACCGGCCGGCTCTCGAGCAACAGCGCCATGGTGAGCGCCACGTCCAGCGCCGTCTCGTTCAGGGGTCGCGGGGGCTCCTCGTCGCACTCGACGAGGCAGCTGGACGGTCCGTCGGTGTACCGGTACGAGAGCCCTCGGCTCGCCTGGAAGGCGGCCGCCGCGTCGACATAGCGGTCCTCCCCGCTCGCGGACCGAAGGCGACGTACGAACGTCGCGCCCTCCTCCTCGACGAGCTCCGACGGGCAGGCGCAGAACAGCTTGCCCGTGGCGATCTGCTGGTGAACCTCGAGGCCGACCTTCACGGCGGGACCCCCGCCGTCCGGCGCCGGAGGAACTCGCCGGCCCGGTCCCGCAGGAGCAGCTCGCGCACGGCGTCCGGGCTGCTGGCGTGCCCGAGGGCCCAGAGGAGCTTCACGTAGGCGGTCTCCGGGAGCAGGTCGTCCAGGTAGGTGACCCCGGCCCGGAGCAGCTCGCGCCCCGTGGCGTAGACGAACGGGTCGACGATCCCCTCCAGGCACTGCGTCGTCATCGCCACGACGACACCGCGGGCCGTCGCCTCCCGGATCCAGCCGAGGTGCTCGGTGGCGACATGGCCGAGCCCGGTGCCGGCGAGCACGATCCCGCGGTGGCCCTCGGCGAACTGCCGCGCCCGGCTCGCCGGAAGACCCGGGTAGAAGCTGAGCAGCGCCCCACGAGCGTCGAGGGGGCCGTCGAGGCGGGCCGGCCCCGAGGCCGGGGGCCGCACCCAGGGCCCCAGGTGGATCTCGTTCGCGTCAATCGATCCGAGCGGGGGCCCGTTGCGGCTCACGAAGGCGTCGCGCCGCGTGGAGTGCATCTTGCGCACCCACGTGCCACGGTGGACGGCGAACCGGTCGTCCGAGAGCCCCTCGTGCATCACGACGACGACCTCGCCGATCCGTCGGTCGCGGGCGAGGCGGGCCGCGGCGTGGAGATTGGAGGGTCCGTCGGACGACGGCCGGTCCGGGGAGCGCTGGGCGCCCACCAGCACGACCGGCCCCGGAAGATCGACCAGGAGGAAGCTCAGCGCGGCCGAGGTGAAGCCCATGGTGTCGGTGCCGTGGGTGATCACCACGCCCTGCGCCCCTCGACCGAACGCCTCGACGGCCTTGCCGGCGAGGGTCAGCCAGTCCGGGGGCGTCAGGTTCTCGCTCAGGACGTCGAGCACGGGCGTGATCCGGACCGTACCCTCCGCGCGGAGCTCGGGGTAGAAGTCGAGGAGCTCGTCCTGTCCGGCGATGGGGCGGACCCCGCCGGTCTCGTAGTCGACCCGGGAGGCGATCGTGCCGCCGGTCGTGAGCAGTTCGATCGCGCCGGCACCGGTCGGTGGCCCGGAGGGCCGGGCGGTTACCACCTCGGCGGGCGCCGGGGGGCCACCGAGACGTCGGTAACGGACCTGGGGCCCGATGCGGATCCCGACGTTGTAGCCCGTCTCGAGCTTGAGCGTGAGCACCCGAGGGCCCGAGAGCTCGTGCGACGGCAGGACGGTCCCGGACCAGGTCGTGCCCTGCTCGTCCGTGAGCTCGACACGCTGGCCGAGCGGGAGGGTGCGAAGGACCTCCCACGGGTCCGGGGAGGTCCCCTCGCTCGTCAACGACGTCCCCCTCGACGAGCGACGGACCCGTCGACCTCCAGCGCGCCGGACGACCGGCTCTTTAATACGGTGCGCTCTTCGCGCCGAGGGTGCGCACGCGGCGCACCGATGCCCGTGTGGGGTAGCTACGAGACCGGGGGTCGCTCCCCCGCTCGCTATAGTGGATTATC
The DNA here is from genome assembly GCA_030044695.1 of Thermoplasmata archaeon. Lineage (GTDB taxonomy): Archaea > Thermoplasmatota > Thermoplasmata > Lutacidiplasmatales > UBA184 > Lutacidiplasma. Next base: position 21,240 of record JASIDM010000174.1, on the reverse strand, counting down.
CTAGAGGCCTGCGGAGCCTCAGACCTGGGTTCGAATCCCAGCACGGGCGTCTACCCCGAGCCGCCGCATGCCGGCTTGACTCCGACGAGCCCGCTCCGAGCGGGAAGACGCCGGACACCGCACGAGGCCCACCCGGTGGCCGTCGCTCACTCTCCACGTTGGCACGCCAAGCCAACGCTGAGCCCGCCGACCGGGTGCCCTGAACCTCGAGTCGGCGCTTCAGAGACCCCTCCACGTCGCGCTCTCCGATGCGCCCGGACCGTCCTGTCGCGCCGGAGATAGGAACAAGAGAGCGTCCCAGCAGCCTCTTCTACGCGAGCGACTTGGCCCGGGATGCGGAGCGCCGGGCTGCCGGGTCCCCGGGCGACTCCTCGAGGGATGTGGTGGCCGACCCGGCACGGCGCGCGGTGGATCGGGTTGTTTCGACCGCTCTGACCAAATTGCCTGGAGAGTCGACAACTCCTCCGTCGTGGCCACGCACTTCTAGAAACGGCGGAGTCGGATCCGGCATCCTGGGGAGATGGCCTTCCCGGCGATCAAAGTGGTCCAAGGGGCGCGTCACTGCCTTGGCGATCTTCAGTGCGGTCCTGATGGCCCTCACCACCCAGCTGCCGACCGCGGCCGCTTCGTCAGGAGGGGGCACGGGCGGCAGCACCCCATCCGCTAGCAACACCACCGTGCCCAATCCGTACGAGATACCGCCCTCGCTCTTTCCGCTACCGGCCAACTTCTTGGCCCCGGGCATCGTCACCGCGGTCTCCCTCGTGCCACTGCCGGGGGCGACGGCCGGCTACGGCCTCGTGCTGGCCACCACCAACGCCTCGGGAAGCTACCTCTGGTTCGACGAGGCACAGTACAGCTCCACCGCCGCCGCGGAGATCGCGACGAACGGCACCTGCGGGCCCGGGTGCGGCGACCTCCCGTTCTCGTGGAGCACTCCGGTGAACCTCACCTACCTCGCCTCGCCCGCCTCCTCCGTTCGTCTCGTCTCGGCCGGCGGAACGCTCGTGGCGGCAGCCTCCGTCAACGGCTCCACGTCGCTCTTCTCCGCCCAGTCGCCGTTCTCGAACTGGAGCGCCCTGGGCCCGACCCTATCCGGTCGCCTCGGGGGGCTCGCCGGGGTGCCCGGTGAGGTCGCGGTCGCGACGTTCGCGAGCGGAAGCGTCGGCGCGACCCTGCTCTCCACCTCCAACTGGACGATCGGCAACGCCACCCTGTACCCCAGCGGCTCGGGGGCGACCGGCGTCGCCGGTGCCGGCATCGCCCTCACTCCCTTCGGGGCCACCTACCTCGAGTCCGTCGTCTTCTCCGTCGACAGCACCCAACAGCTCCAGTTCACCTCGAGCACCGACGGGGCGAGCTTTGGCCCTCCCGTCCCCATCGGCAACTTCAGCACCGCGGCTCTGGACCCGTCCACCTCGTCGCTCGGCGACACCGCGCTGGGCGAGCCCGGCGGCCTCCCCGGCCAGGTCGCGCTGGCGAGCGTCGACTCCGACCTCTTCCTGCTCTACACGTCCAATCTCTCCGGCGCCACCGTGCCGATGACGGAGGTCTCCGGCAACAACGGCACGAACTGGAGCGGTCCCTACGTGGTCGGACCGCTGAACGGTAGCGTCGCCGACCCTGCCCTCGCGGTCGGACCGACGGGGCTGGTCTCGGCGACCTGGGAGGAGCCGGCGTATGCGGGCGGTGCGGTCGACGAGGCGACGTTCTCGCCCGACGGCGTGACCGTGACCGCTCCCGAGACGATCGTCGCCTCCAGCACGAACGGAACGAACCCCACCTCGGCGCCGACGATCGCCGTCGACGGCCTCGCTCGTCCCCTGCTGCTCTGGCCCGAAGGTCCTCAGAACGGCACGAACAGCTCGGTCGCCTACACGGGCGCCTATCCGACCGCAACGACCGCGCTCGGCCTGCTCGACAGCCTCACCAACGCGACGATCGGCCCCGGGGACTTTCCCGGCGGCGCCGGGGGGGCCGACTCCACCTCGCTCCTCTCGAACGTGACCTCGCTCCTGGCCCAGGTCAACGAGAGCCTCGCCTCGGGGCATCTCTGCAACGCCCAGAACGAGACGGCGGTCGAGCTCTACCAGAACCTCACCCACCTGCCGCTTGCCGTCGAGTCCGGCGGGCCCGTGTGCGCTCGAAGCTTCGATCCGAGCCTCACCGCCTCCTCGATCGAGAGCTCGAACGGCGTCTACGCGCCGAACACCTTCCTCGCCCTCTACACGGACTGGATGCTCGAGGCCGAGGGGGTCACCGTGGCCACCTCGCCGCTCGCCGCCGTGACCGACATCGGCAGCTACTCGGCCCTCGCGCTCTCGACCTCGCTGCCGGCCACGGCGGCCTCCTCCGAGATGGTCGACGACAAGGAGGTCTCGGTCGCCCTCACCCCCACCCCCTACAGTCCTACCGCCTACGAGCTGTCGGTCGCGGCTACGCTGCCGACTTGGCAGAGCGACGGGGTCGTGGAGGCGCAGTGTGACGGACGGGGGCCGGCCGAGCGGTTCACCTACACGAAGACCACGACCGTCTCGGCGACGTGGGAGAACGTCACCGTCGACCCCGACGGGGCTCACAAGCCGTTCAACGGCACGACCGGGTTCGCCTCCGTCTGGGTCTACGACCTGCCCCCGGACCAGAGCTTCTCCTGGAGCGCCACCTACGTCGCGCTGACGACCGAGGTCGAGGAGATGTACGACCCCTGCACGAGGACCTACTCCAACGCGAGCCTCGACCCCGCCTCGCCGGCCATCCCGGAGATCTCCCTCTCCGGGACGTTCGCCACCACCCTCTCGGCGGCCTACGGCTCGGGGCTGGTGACCGCGACGTTCGACGGCAACGACCCTGAGGCCCGCGTCACCGTCGCCTTCAACAACACGCTCCCCGCGACCGTGAACTCGACCCTCTGGAACGCCTCCGGGACTCAGGACTGGTCGTCGGCCTCGGAGTCCGTCCCCGTGAGCTCATCGTTCTCCCAGTGGTCCGGGATCGACCAGGATTACGTCTACGCGGAGACCAGCACCAGTCGTGCCGGGAACTCGACGTCGCCCGGAATCCTGAACGACTCCCTTGCCTACGGGAGCTCCGGGAACGCCTCCCCCGAGACGGCCGGGATCTACGACCAGTTCTACCTGATGCGCACCGGACCGGCCGTCTGGGACAACAACTCCACGTCCGATCCCGGACCCTACTCCAACATCACGGCGACCACCGCCCAAGTGACGTGGAACTCCAACGAGAGCGCCCTCGGGTTCTACACGTATCAGGAAGCTGGCTCGTCCACCGTCTACACGATCACCGGGGTGCGACCGGTCCGGGTCGCGCCGGACAACTGGTCGTATTCCATCGAGCTCTTCGGCCTGGAGCCGCTCGCTGCCTACGACGGGACCTTCGGGGTCTCCTGGACCGACGGGAGCCTCGTCGAGCAGGACCAGCTGTCGGGCCAGCTTCCCCACGACCCCGGCGACCCCGGGCTCACGACCGCCGATGCGCTCCCGGACCTGGTGGAGACCGACCTGCCGTTTGACTCGGTCACCGGCACGGGAGGAGGGGTCAACCTCACGTGGAACACCCCGAGCATCGACCAGCGCGATCCCGTCATCGACAGCGGCTACGGGACGATCCGGAACGACACCCCCAGGGCCGACTGGACGGAGGAGTTCCCCCTCTCGCCCTCGGAGATCGGGAACCTGACCAAGAAGGTGAACGGCAAGAATGTAACCTCGTGGTACGTGGACCTCAACCTGCCGCTGACGCCGGGCTCGCGGTACACGGTCACCCTGAGCCTGAACTACTCCGGGCAGGCCAAGCCCCAAGCCGGCTCCTACGCGTTCACCTACCACGAGGACACCAGCCACGATGGGCTGACGAATGTCGAGAAGAAGCTAGGCTGGGACGCCGACTACTCGCCGTCCGGGACGGTCCTGATCTCCACGAGCCAAGTGCTGACGTCCAACCTGATCGCCTCGAACGTGCTCATCGACCCCGGGGCGACCCTCTGGACGGACGGGCACAGCATCGTCGCGGCCGACTCGTTCCTCAACTACGGGACGGTCCGGACCGGGAACATCCCGAACGGGCCGGGGAGCGCTCACGACAACTTCACCAGCTCGTATGGCGGCTCCGGAGGGGGAGCCTCCTACCAGGACGTCGCCTGCCCCTCCTGCCACGGTGGGAACACCCGTTCGGCGGGTGGCGGCGCCTCCTCCGACGCCGGGCGGGCTGGATTCGGGTCCTCGCCGCCCGGCTGGACCCGCCTCACCGGCGCCCTCGTGAGCTCCTGGTGGAACAGCTCGGGGGGAGCGCTGTCGCGCTACCTGAGCGGAGCGGCCGGGGGCGGCTACTCCGGGGGTGTCGGCGGCGAGGGAGCTTGGGGGCTCTACATCCAGGCCGACGTCCTTTACGCGGGGACGATCGTCGCCTCGGGAACGGCGGGAGGGGCGGTCCTGTGCGGCTCCGAGACCCTGATCAGCGGAGGGGGTGGCGGAGGCTCCGTCTTGCTCGCCTACGGACTCCCGTCCGGGTACACGGCGCCCACCCTCAACTCCTCCGGGGGCTCAGGAGCCAGTTGCTCCGCGGGCCACGCGAGCGGAGCGGGAGGCAACGGGTGGCTCATTCCCCTCCGCTACACCACCCCGCCGGTCCCCCCGCCCGCCGCGCCGTCCTACGGCTCGACGATCACGGTCGAGCACGTGGTGCCGAACGTCAACACGTTCTCCACCAACGGGCTCGACAACGACTACCTCGAGAAGGAGTACGGGCTCAACCCGAACACCGTCGACACCGCCGGCAGCGACATGCTCGACCTGTGGAACATCACCTTCAACCTGGGCTCGGTCCCCGCGAGCCAGCCGACGACGGTCCCCGGCATCCTCACCTGGAATGAGGTGAACTCCACCTCCTGGGACCCCTGGGGGCCGGGCGGCGCCCCGCTCGGCAGGGGCACCGTGCCGATCGCCTGCACCGGACCGACCAACTGTCCTGGGAACTCCTCCAGCATCTCGTCCTACATCTGGAACAGTTCCGGAACCCACTCCGCCCTCTCCCAGTTCCTCAACCTCTCCGGCGTCAAGTACGACCTCAAGCACGGCGGCTACCTGCGCGGGGTCCTCGGGACCTGCCCCGCAGCTGCCGAGGCGGTGTGCGGAACGGACCGTCTGCTCACCCTGTGGGGAAAGCTCTCCTGGGGCGCCAACCCGCTGGCCGCCTCCACCCCCGGTGACGGCATCCCGGACGGGGCCCGCGTGAACCCCGTCGGTGGCACCGACCTCCAGGTGACCGTCACGAGCTGGTCGGCGGCGAACTCCAGCTCGAACTTCCGGGTTGGCAACGGCCTCTCCGCCTACATCAACGCCGAGTCCTCCGGGGTCCCCGACTACGGGAACTTCACGAACCAGACCAACGTCACCAGCAGCTGGCTGAACGAACTCCTCACCGGCTGGTCGACCGCGACCAGCTTCGACGGCGCGTTCGTCGTCACGTTCCCGGTCGACCCGACCGAGCAGGACGCCCAGCTGAACCTCTCCCTCGTCCAGGACACCGGGACGGACGGAGGCACCAACGGTCAGACGCCGCTCCGCACCCCCGTCTACTCGGTCGACCTCGAGGACCCCTCCACGTCGCCAAGCCTCACCGTGTGGAGCAACGTCACGGGTGCGAGCTACATGCTGGCCTTCCACTACCAGGTCCTCCCGGTCCAGGGGAAGGCGCCGACCTGGATCTACATCCCCTCCGACGACTCCTCCCTCTCCTCCCTGCCGAACGGCCTCCAGCGCTACACCGGCGAACAGAACTTCGTCGAGCTCGTTATCAACGACACCGCCGCCCCGGGGTTCTCCCCCGACATCACCGGCCTCCCCTACGCCGACGGCTCCGGCGGTGACTACAACTTCGCCCTCTCCCCCGGGCTCAACAACCTCCTCATCCCCCGCTCCGTCTTCCTCACCTCCCCCCTCGGAGAGTCGATCTTGAACGTCTCCGGGAGCGGGACCCCGGACATTCCCATCAACGAGACCAGCGCCAACTCGGTCCTCCAATGGGAGTGGGTCGAGGAGGAGAACGGCGGCCTCTGGTACGAGCGGGCTACCGATCCCACCGACTACCCGGCCAGTTCGGGCCAGGCGATCGAGGTCGTCGCGAACAACACTACCGTGAACACCACAGACCCCTCGCTCGCCGGTGGGGTTCCGGCCGACCCCTCGCTCGAACAGAACTACTCCACGCTGGCGATCCAGGCGATCTACGCCTTCAACGAGAGCGACCCGAACGAGGTGGAGGGACTGCTCGCCGGACTGCTGCTGAACACCTCCGGGAACTTCACGGGCTGGATGCTGAACGCGACGGGAGAGCTCGACACGCTCGGCCTGTTGCCGTCGGTGATGGCGGGACTCGCCAACGCGACCTACACGAACGACGGAGGCTACGGGCCGCCGAACTCGTCGGCGACGGCACCCAAGTCACCGCTACCGTGGTACAAGGCGGCGGCCGCGTGGGTGTGGGGATCGGTGAGCGGGGTCGCCACGGAGGTGATCTCCATCGTCTGGAACGCGGTCGTGGCGGCCGCGACGTTCGTGGCCGACCTCGTGAAAGCAGCGCCGCGTTTCGCCCTCGTCGTCTTGTCTCAGACCGCCGGGGCTCTTGAAGCGGCGGGGGCAGTCATTCGTTCGGCTCTGAACGACGCCCTCGAGTGGATCGTGACACACCTCATCGATCCCTCATTGAGTGCGATTCTCGGCCCGATACGGAGCGGAGTGGGCAATTACGATCAGACACTTAACAGCCCGTTGAACCTCGCGTGGTCGTCCGAGAACTCTTCCGGTTCGGTTGGACCGGCGAATGCGGCGGGAGTAGGGACGGCCTTCGTGAACGGCGCACCGTTCCTCGTCGCCTTGGGAATCGGAGTGACCCTGACCGTCGCCCTGTCGATGCTGACCCCCTTTGACGTAGGTCCTTCGTTCGTAGTAGACGTCGTCATCGGCCTGATTGCCGGTGCAACGATCGCGTCAATCGGCGCGCTGAGCGGAGCGGCTCAACTCTCGAGCTCGGCGGTGAATGCCATCGAAACCCTCGTGAATCCGATCAAGAGCTTCCCGTCGACCGAGTGGGGGACACTCGGCGGCGTGATTGGGCTTCTCGCAACGGGAGACGAGATCCCCTGGTCATGGCTTGTCCTGAGTCAGGCTCTACTCGCAACTCCCCCGGTGTCGATATGGACCTCATCCGGATATACAATGGCTGCCGCGCTTACGGCCTTGGTTATCGGAGTCGTGGCCGTGGCGACGGCAAGTCCAATTCTTCTCCTGTTTTCGTTCGTCATGGCCTGCGTTGCGCTGTTCGCCGTGACCTTCCACTTCCTGACACAGGTTCAAAAGTTGAACGTCCCCCCTCTAACTCAACTCGGTTGGGTCGACGTCGGCCTATCAGTCAGCGCAATCGCTGGGTCGGCCGCTGACTTGGGCCTCAACTGGCAGCGGTTGGAGAGAGCCTTCTGATGTCGCAGACCCCGGACGTGCTCAGGTTCGACCTGCACTCAGAGTCGGCGACCCTGGAGAAGACCGTCAAAACCCTTCGCCAAGTAATCCTCCTCCTTACCACTCTTAGCTCTATCCTAGTCCTCTGGTTCGTGACAATTGCGCTCATTCACGGAGTCCACGGGTTTCAGTGGGTTGTCTTGGTCGTCGTGCTCTTCTGCCTTTCAGGCCTGGTGGGTCTGTTTCTCCTAGTACTCTGGAAAACCGGGCTAGGAGCGGTGGGCTTGGCAATCTGCTCCGAAGGACTACAGTTCGTGTGGTCAACGGGTCAGGCCGAGCTACTCCCTTGGGCTGAACTGGCACATGGCTTCAAGCTTCAGGACTACAGCGGGACTGAAGCGGGGAGAGCCTACCCGGAGAACAACTGGTCCCTGCGACGCTGGAATCGGCCGGTGACGTGCCTCTCCAAGGACGCCTTCAACGCCATCATCCGAGCAGCCTCCAACCGGGGACTGGTCGCAACTGAGAATTGGACGGGTACGGGACCAATCCGATGGGTCGATTGCCGGGAGGTGAGATTCTCTTCGCAGGACCAGTCCGGTGCCAGTTGAGGAGACTTATCATTTCGCTTGGTGCTCGGCGGGGGACACGACGTGCGTAGGCGTTCAGCTTCGTGGCGAGGCTGACGGGGAGCCATCCGCTCGGTGACCTTCCCGAGAAGTCGGGAGCGTCAACGGTCGCTCAGACCCGGACTCACGGGCCGCGTGAGCTCTACGGGGCTCATGCTCCCGCCTTCAGGTCCACTTCTACCCGGGCGGCCCCGGAGGTCGCCCGGGTCCTTTTCCGACCGCAGACTTGACACCCCGTACCCTGGGGTGGGGCTGGCACCGGCGGAGGATCGGACCTCACCGTGCGAGGAGGGCCCTCACGCCGAGACGGAGTGCCACCCGGGAGATCGCGACGGCCGCCGCGACCTTCCGCTGGGTCAAGTCGTGGTCCGACCTTTCGATCCAGATCGTCTCGAGCAGGGCGGGTACCTCCGCGGGGTCCTCGGGACCTGTCCGGCGCCCGCTCGGTCAGTGTGCGGATCGGACCGTCTGCTCACCCTGTGGGGGAAGCTCTCCTGGGGCGCCAACCCGCTGGCCGCCTCCACCCCCGGTGACGGCATCCCGGATGGGGCCCGCGTGAACCCCGTCGGTGGCACCGACCTCCAGGTGACCGTCACGAGCTGGTCCGCGGCGAACTCCAGCTCGGACTTCCGGGTTGGCAACGGCGTCTCCGCCTACATCAACGCCGAGTCCTCCGGTGTCCCCGACTACGGGAACTTCACGAACCAGACCAACGTCAGCAGCGACGGAGGCTCGCATTCCGCGACCTTCGACGGTTCGTTCGTCGTCACGTTCCCGGTCGACCCGACCGAGCAGGACGCCCAGCTGAACCTCTCCCTCGTCCAGGACACCGGGACGGACGGAGGCACCAACGGTCAGACGCCGCTCCGCACCCCCGTCTACTCGGTCGACCTCGAGGACCCGTCGACGTCGCCAACCCTCACCGTGTGGAGCAACGTCACGGGTGCGAGCTACATGCTGGCCTTCCACCACCAGGTCCTCCCGGTCCAGGCCAAGGCCCCGACCTGGATCTACATCCCCTCCGACGACTCCACCCTCTCCTCCCTGCCGAACGGTCTCCAGCGCTACACCGGCGAACAGAACTTCGTCGAGCTCGTGATCAACGACACCGCCGGGCCCAGCTATTCTCCCTACGTGGCGGGCATCCCGTACTCCGACAACCTGTCCGACGGCACCTACGCCTTCGGTCTAGCGCCCGAGCTGAACTACATCCTCGTTCCTCGATCAGTCTTCCTGTCGTCCCCGCTCGGGGAGTCCATCCTCAACCTATCGAGCAACGTGACAGGCGGTGGCGGCGGCAACCCCGGCGACCCTAGCGACTCCGCGCCGGACATCCCCATCGATCCGACCGCGGCCAACGCGGTCTTCCAAGACCAGTGGGCTGAGGAGAGCAACGGCGGCTATTGGTTCGACTGCCTCACCGACGCAAGCGACTGTTCTGCCAGCGTCGGCTCTATCGAGCTCGCCGCCAGCACCTCCAGCGTCTCGACCACCAACACCTCCTTAGAGGGTGGGGTTCCGGCCGACCCCTCGCTCGAACAGAACTACTCCACGCTGGCGATCCAGGCGATCTACGCCTTCAACGAGAGCGACCCGAACGAGGTGGAGGGACTGCTCGCCGGGCTGCTGCTGAACACCACCGGGAACTTCACGGGCTGGCTGCTGAACGCGACGGGAGAGCTCGACACGCTCGGCCTGTTGCCGTCGGTGATGGCGGGACTCGCCAACGCGACCTACACGAACGACGGAGGCTACGGCCCGCCGACGTCCTCGGCGACGGCGCCCAAGGCACCGCTGCCGTGGTACAGGGCGGCGGCCGCGTGGGTGTGGGGATCGGTGAGCGGGGTCGCCACGGAGGTGATCTCCATCGTCTGGAACGCGGCTGTGGCCGCCGCCACCTTCGTGGCCGACCTCGCGGCGGCGGGGCCACGCTACGCGCTGCGCGCTGTCAGTCAGACCGCAGCAGCGCTGGAGGAAGTGGGTGCTGTCGTCGCCTCCGCGCTCGACAGCATTCTCAGTTGGGTTGAACAGCAAGTGCTCGACAGAATCACAGCCGTTTTCGGCCCGATTGCAGACGCCATCAAGTCTTGGGCGTCTACCCAGATCTCTCCCTTGTCCGGGGCTGCGAACGAGTCCCTCGCCGCCTACTCCGGAACCGGTGGGAACGGCGCTCGACGGGCCGCGATCGGAGGGCTCTCGGGGGTTATCGCGACCCCGGCCTGGGGCGTGGGTATCCTGGGGGCCACCCTCGACGTCGTACTCGCTCTCCTCTCGCCGTTCTGCATTGTCGCTGGCGTAGTCGTAGGGTTGATCCTCCCCGCGATACTGAAGCTGCTTGGCGCCCTTCTTTCTGGCGGCGCGACTGCAAGTTTCCTGGCTCTTGCGGTGACTTCCGCGAGCGAGCTCACTAGCACGTCCGCGAGTGCCGTCGATTCGGGCGTCGAGAACTTGTTCAATCTGACGGAGGGGCTCACTTCTAGTGCGGCCGCCGATGTCGTCGATCCGACAGTCAGCGGCGACTTCTGGGCGTTTGTCGGCACGATGCTCGGCGGCATCGCGGCAACAGCCTACATATTTTCAGTCGGTACATTTCCCGATGACGCCGCGTACACCGGACTGATCGCTTCGCTCTTGGCCGCGTTTCTACTGGCGCTTGAGTACTTGATTTCGCTCGCTCCGGGAGCTGCCTCGGCGGGTAGCCCGTTGATCGTGGGAGAACTAATGCTCGCCTTCGCTGCGGCAGTGATCGGACTAGTAGGGATAGCCGGCGGGCTAGTGGGTAGTACCGAGGCGCCTCTTGCCGGGGGGATAGCGGCCGTCACGGGCGGGCTCGCACTTTGGGCAGGCTTCGAGGATGTCAATCATCTAAGCGATGAGCTCTAAGGCTCGTAATCCAGACCCGGAAAACAGATTCTCATCAAGGCTAGGTCGACTGAATGCCCATCAAAACGGAACGTGCTCACTACCGAGGCAGGGAGCCGGCAGTCGAGATAGGAGATGAGGCACGGCCGTGCTCCGAGGGCAAGATCGTCGCGAAGCCCCTCTTCTCTGGCTTGCCCGAAGCGGGACCCGCGCGTACCTCGCGACCAAGGCAGAGCATAGTTGCTAGGGCGAGGCTCGAGTAATGGCGTTCAGGAGACCGGGCACCCCAAAGGGGAGATGGGGGCTGGACCCCTCATTCCAAGGGGTCGTCTCTGTTGCGGTCCGGGGATTCTGGAGCTTGGGTTCCATCTTCGCCGCATCGTCCGCTGGCGTAGCCTTGCTCGCCGCTGTCGACCTTGTCCCGCGTCACTACTCCCTAAACGTGAATCTGCTGATCGCGGCGGCTGGGGCCGGCGCGATCTTCTTGACCTGGACAGCGTTGTCATCGGTCTGGACCCCCCGAAGAGTGTCACTGGCCCACCGCGTGCTCACCCTGGAATCGAATCCACTCTGGGGCGAGCCGCACATCCTATCGGTCCACCTAGATCGCGAAGGCATTCAGGTTGCTGTGGATTCGGTTGGCTGGCTAGGGGGTTATCTCGCGGTGGGCGGTTCGTCTATGTCGATTCAAGGCAAGGTCTGGGTGCTTACACGCCGACAGATGGTGGGGCTACGCCCCGCGCTACGTCGTAGGGACTCGACACGACGGGTTTAGGGTCGGTCTCCCCGGCACTCGCATCGATACCGTGGAATTCCACGGGCATGTAGAACCCCGAATCCGTCGGGCATCCGGCGGAACTTGACGGTCTCAGCGACCTACCTTCCGAGACTCATGTGGTGCGCTCCATCGAACGCGATAACCCTCTACGATTCTCACCGACTCTTCACCCGCTCGACACGGCTAGCGTTAGGGACAACCCCCCCGCCGCCTCCACCCCCGGAGACGGCGTCTTCGTCGTCGTCAGGGTCGACGGGCCTCGAGGAGGCCCACCGGGGGGTGGTCGGTGCCGAAGCGCTCGCGGGCAACGTTCGCCGAATCCCACCGATGGAGCAACGACGTGCGGGCGGGCCCGTCCGGAAGTTCCTCGATGAGGGCCCGCCGAAAGTAGGCGAGCGCGTGGGGCAGATCGACCTCCAGCGAGGCGGAACGGCTCACGACCCCGCCCGCCTGCTCCACGAGCGCGCCCAGCCGCTCGAGCGGTAGGTAGGGGAGATCGTCGCGGCGCCCGGTCGAGGCTTGGAAGACCTCGGCGCGCAACCCGTACAGATCGAGGTGGGCGCGTTGGGCCGGGGTTCCCGCGATGGGAAGGGACTCCGCGAGGAACACCCGGGGGGCGACCCGGAGCATCTCGGCGAACACCCCGACCATCGTGGCCTCGGTCTCGAGCGAGCGGATCCCATGGAGGCAGACGGCGAGGTCGACCGCACCATCCCGTAGGGGAAGTCTCCGCGCGTCGCACATGACCGGCCGGATCCTAGCGCCGAGGCCCGAGGCCGCGACGAGCTCGGCGAAGCGGCCCCACCTCGAGCGCTCCGCCGCGACCACCGAGCCGGTCGCCCCGAGGCGGAGGGCGAGGGGGAGGGTCGCGATGGCGTGGGGTCCGGATCCGACCTCGAGGACGCGGAGGCCGGGAGCCATCGGGGCGTGCTGGAGCACCCGAGCCCGCTCCAGCATCTCGCAGCGGAGCCACGTCGGCTCGAGCGGAGGCTGCTCCAACAAGGGCATCCGCCGGATTAGTGAGGCGAGGTCGGGGTCCGCCGCGTCCAGCTCGCGCGCGTACCGCTCCCGGGCGGACTTGGCGACCGTGGAACTTCCGCGGTCCGGAGCGGACGGTAGAGACATCGCGCACCCCCTCGCTTCGCCGGCCGGCGGAACGGTTCAGGCCGGGGGTTTGGAGCCTCGGCTCCGGCGAAGGTGCTCGTCGGAGACGCCGAGCCGTTGGAGCAGGGCCTGGAACCTCGGGTCGTCGCGGACGGCGTCGAACATCGGGAGGCGGTAGCGGAGCCAGAGCGAGCTCTCGCCGGAGCGTTCGGCCCGCTCGAGCTCGTCCAACAGGGTCGGGCGGTCCCGCACGGCCGCCGTCAGCAGGACCCGGAGGTCGGCCGAGACGTACTCAGTCTTGGCGAGGCGATCGAACTCCTCGAGGAGCGCGGTCGCCTCCGCCGGGCGGCCCATCATCGCCAGGATCAGCGCCCGGGACGCCCGCTCGAAAAGACTCTTCGGGGGACCGGCGAGCTCGAGCTCCCGGTCCGCCTGGCCGATATCGCCGGCCTGCGCATAGGCGATGGAAAAGCCGAGGTGGGTCTGGGATGGATCCGGGTCCGGCGTCAGCCAGCGGCGGACCAGCTCCTGGGCCCGTGGGATCTCGCCGTCGATGAGGGTGAGCTCGACGAGCATCCGTCGGGGCAGCGGCCAGTTCGGGTTGGTCTCGATCGACGACCAGAGTTGGTGCGCCGCCTCCGCGTCCCGCCCGAGGACCCGCAGGAGCGTGTGGTAGAGCACCCTCGCCGTGCCGTTGCTCGGGTTGAGTTGCAGGGCGGTCGTGAGCTCCGACTCGGCGCGCGACCAGTTGTGCTCCTCCTGCATCAGTAGGTTGGCGAGGGCGACGTGGGCGTCGGAGAGGTTCGGGTCCAGCCGGAGGGCCTGGCCGACGAGCTCGCGGCCGCGGGCGAACCCTTCCGCGTGCGGCAGGTAGTCCCCGGCGCCGAGCACCATGAGGTAACCCAGGCGCGCGTACGCCGCGGCGAACCTGGGGTCCCTTCGGATCGCCTCCTCGAGGGCGGTGACGGCCTCCCGGAAGCTCTCCGCCTTCCCCTCGTCGCGGAGCAGGGCGCGGAGGTACAGCTCGTAGGCGACGAGGTCCGCCGTCGGGGCCTGCCGCAGGAACTGCTTCGCCGGTTCCGACAGCTCGATCCGGATCGCCTTCGCGGTGCTCTCGGCGACCTCGGTCTGGATCGCGAAGACGTCCGAGAGCTGCCGGTCGTAGCTCTCCGACCACAGGTGCTCCTGCGAGGCGACGTCGATGAGCTGCAGCGTCACGCGGATCCGTTCCCCCGCCTTGCGCACGCTCCCCTCCAGGAGCGAGCTGACCCCCAGCTCCGAGCCGATCTCGGCGACGGACTTCGAGCTCCCCTTGTACGGGGTCACCGATGTCCGAGCGATCACCCTCAGTCCCGGGATCCTGGAGAGCACGGAGATCAGCTCCTCGGTGAGGCCGTCCGCCAAATACCCGTCCTTCGGATCCGGGCTGATGTTGGAGAGCGGCAGGACCGCGAGCCGGGGGACGGTCGCCACTGGCGCCGGGCGTGTGGACGCCGCCCACGGCAGTACGATCCGGTAGAGGTCGATCGGGCCGACGAGACCCTTGAGCGGCTGAGGAGGGAGCTTCTCCATCGCGTAGGGGACCTTCGCCCGGACCTGGTCCCACAGGGACTCCGTCAGGCAGACCCCGCCGGGTTCCGCGACGGACTGGACCCGGGCCGCGACGTTCACCGCGTCGCCGAAGATGTCCCCGCCGCGCCGCTGGACGTCACCCACGTGCAGCCCGATCCGCACGTTCATCGCGGGCGCGCCGGCGCTGGAGTTCCGCTCCTGGATCCGACGCTGGAGATCGACCGCGCACTCGACGGCGTCCAACGCGCTGGGGAACTCCACGAGCAGGCCGTCCCCGGTCGACTTCACCAGACGGCCGTCGTGGGCGTCCAGCGCCGGCCGGGCGAGCCGTTCCTGGGCCTGGATCAGCTCGAGCGCGGCCCTCTCGTCGGTCTGGGCGAGGCCGGTCGAGCCGACCAGGTCGGTGAACATGATGGCCGAAAGTCGGCGTCGGCCGGGCACGCGCGGCGAACCGGACGGGCCGATTAAGCGTTGCAGCGAGACGGGCGACGGGACGCCGGCGGTCGGCGCTCACCGCCGGCCCCCGGGCGTTCCCCCGAGAGAAGGCGTGGCGACGGACCCTAGGCGACGGGGGGCTCGGACGGAGGATCGACGCCGGCCGTCAGAGGCGGGGCCCCCGGATGCGGTACGGGTTCATCATGCTGCGAGCCAGGAGCTCCTTCAGCAGGTCGCGGGCCAGCTTCGAGCGTCCCTGCGACCGGTCGAGGATCCCGTCGAGCGCGAACCTCAGGTCCCGCTCCTCCGAGGGGGCGATGGTGCCTTCGCGCAGCCGCTCGATGAGCAGCCGAAACCGGTCCCGGTCGGGAAGCTGAGGAGGTCCCCAACCGTTGCTGCAGCCGACGCAAAGCTGTCGGTACGCCCCGTTCGGCACCGCGAGCAGGCCGACCTCGCCGAAGGCGCCGCAGGAGGCGCAACGCCCGATCATCCGAGGACCTCACGGGCCGGCCACCGGGGCGGACCCCGTACGGGGATCGGGAGCACCACACGGCGGCTGGGCACGACGTCAGGCCACGCGAGGTCGGGGCTAAAAGCACCGGCCCACACCGGCAGACCACGGCCTCGGTTCGCCATGATCGGCGGACCCGCCCCGGGCCCCCGCGGCCGGCACGGCGAGGAGCGGTCCCTCACGCCCCCTCCGGTAGGGCGATGGGCCCATGTACCTCGGCGGGGCTCGGGGCGTGATGGCAGGACTGCGGGCGGCCGCCGAGTTCGACGAGATCTCGGAAGTCTACGATGCCACCCGCGAACCTCTCGAGGCGTCGGTCGTCGACACCGTGGCGTCCACGCTACGGGAGTGGGGCCTGACGAACCTCCTCGAGGTCGGGGTCGGCACCGGTCGGGTGGCGCTCCCGCTCCTCCAGCGGGGGTTGGCGATCACGGGGATCGACGCCTCCGGGCGGATGCTCGCTCGAGCGCGGGCCAAGGGCGTTCCCCGTCTCGTGCGGGGGAGCGCCTACGATCTACCGTTCGCCGAGAGAGCGTTCGACGCCACCCTCTTCGTCCATGTGCTCCACGTGCTCGAGGACCCCGCCCGCGCCCTGCGGGAAGCCTGTCGCGTCGCCCGCGGGGGGGCCGTGGGGCTGGTCCGGCCCCGATCGTCGCGGGAACGGGGGGGCGGCAGGCCGCACCACCCGCGTGCGTTGGTCGTCGAGCAGCTGCGACGTGAGGGGATCGTGGTCAGCGACCGGGCCCGCGGGGGTCCTCCCGAGCGGGAGCGTCAGCTGATCGAACGGTTCCCGCCCCAACGCACGGTCGTGGTCAGCGAATCGGATGTCACCGAGCCCCTGGCCAAGGCGCTCGAGATGTTCGAGCGTCGGGCCAGCCGATGGACCCTCCACGTGCCTCCCGAGGCGCTCGCCCGGGCCGTCGCGGCCGCCCGCGCGGAGGTCGGCAACGCGACGTACTCCTACCATCGGGTCCTCTCGCTCGCGCTCTGGGATCGGGCCCCGCCCGAGCGTGAGGCGACCCCCAGCGAGCCCGGGGTCGACGCCCCCTTGTCGAACGAGCCGGGCGGCGTGGGGCCTGCCGGGTCGTAACGTCGGACCGGCCGAGCGCGGTCACCGTCGGCCGGCGAGGCCATCGAAGCGACGCGGGAGCTCGCTCCAGGATCGGATCGTGTCGGCCGAGCGCACCTCCCCCGGACGCACCTGTCCCGGGAGGTAGGCGGAGAGGCGGCCGAGCCCCACGTACCACCACGCCACGAGGCCGGCTGCCCTGGCTCCGCGGACGTCGTAGCCGAGGTCCCCGAGATGGGCGGCCCGATGCGGCGGGACCCCGAGGTATCGCAGGACGTGCCGGAACGGCCGGGGCGACGGTTTCGCCCACGGATGCTCGCAGGAGAGGTAGACGACACGGAACCACGGCAGGAGGCCCAGTCGGTCGAGGAGGCCGCGGGCGACGGCGCCCGACTCGTTCAGCACGTTGGAGACGAGGCCGACCGGAACGTTGCGGTCGGACAGTTCCCGAAGGGCCCGAGCGGCCCCGGGAGCGACCTGGATCCTGGCGGGCCCCAGGGTCCGGTCGAGCTCGTCGACGAACGTCGTCGGGTCCACGGTCCGACCGGACCAGGCGCCGAGGCGGCGAAGCTGCTCCGGGACCGTCGGCGTGCGTCCACCGGCTTCGACCTCCCGCACCCAGCGTTCGCGTCGGGCGAGGAGGTCGTCGACCTCCCGGCGCGAGAGCCCCGCCCGCAAGAACGGGTGCGACCAGACCCGCCGACGGCGGGCGTCGAGCGCCCGGTGCTCCGACGCGCTGAGGTAATACAGCGTGTACCAGGCGTCGACGGTGAGCGCGGCCGGCGCCGGGCGTCGCCCGGTCACGGACGGTCCCCGGAGCTGGTCATCGAGTCGCCGCGGGTCCGCTCGCCCCGCCCGCGAACCGCCGCTCCATGACGAACGGGAGGACCCCACCGGCCCGGTAGTGCTCGAGCTCGACCTCGGAGGCGAGGCGGACGTCCACGGAGAACTCCACGGGCGGCGCCGCGTCGCGCGTCGCGCGGACGTGCAGCTCGCCTCCCGGGGCGAGGCCGTGGCCGCCGTCCTCCGCGATCCGGAACGTCTCGCGACCCGTGAGCCCGAGGCTCGCTCGTCCCTCCCCGCGACGGAAGCTCAGGGGCAGGACGCCCATCTCGACCAGGTTCGACCGGTGGATCCGCTCGTAGCTCTCCGCGATCACCGCGCCGACGCCCAAGAGGCGGGGCCCCTTGGCCGCCCAGTCCCGCGAGCTGCCCTGGCCGTAGCTCTTCCCGGCGAGGACGAGGAGCGGGGTCCCCTCGCCGCGATATCGCTCCGCCGCGTCGAAGACCGTCGTCGTCGTACCGCTCGGGAGGTGGACGGTGAAGCCCCCCTCCTTCGGGGCGACGAGCTCGTTGCGGAGCCGGACGTTGGCGAACGTCCCCCGGATCATCACCTCGTGGTGGCCGCGGCGCGCTCCGTAGGTGTTGAACTCGCTCGGGGGAACGCCGTGGGCGCGGAGGTAGGCCCCGGCCGGGGACGCCTGCGGGATCTCCCCGGCCGGCGAGATGTGGTCCGTGGAGACCTTGTCGCCGAGCACGAGCAGCGCGCGGGCGCCGTCGACGACGACCCCTCCGCGAGGCAGGAGGGGCGGCGGAAGGGCGAGGTACGGCGCCCGGGCGAGGTACGTCGACGACGTCGCCCACGGGTACTGCGCGCCGCTCGGGGCGTCCAGGGCGTCCCAGTGGCGGTCGCCGACCTCGATGGCGCGGTACTCCTGCTCGAACATCTCCGGCGCCACGGTCGTCCGGACGAGCCGGGCGACCTCCGCCGGGTCCGGCCAGAGCTCCCGCAGCGTCACCGGTCGACCGTTCGGTCCTTGGCCTAGCGCCTCGCGGGCCAGGTCGACGTCGACGCGGCCGGCGAGCGCGTAGGCGACGACAAGGATCGGGGAGGCGAGGAAGTTCGCCCGCACGTCGTTGTGGATCCGGGCTTCGAAGTTGCGGTTGCCGCTGAGCACCGCCGCCACGAACAGATCGCGGTCGCGGACCGCCCGGTCGACGTCCGGCGGGAGCGGCCCGGAGTTGCCGATGCACGTGGTGCAGCCGTAGCCGACGACCGCGAAGCCGAGCTGCTCGAGGTAGGGCAGGAGACCGGCCCGCTTCAGGTAGTCCGTGACGACCTTCGAGCCCGGGGCGAGGGAGGTCTTCACGTGCGGCGGAACGCGGAGCCCGAACTCCACCGCGCGCTTGGCGAGGAGCCCGGCGCCGACCATCACGGACGGGTTCGAGGTGTTCGTGCAGCTCGTGATCGCCGCGATCACCACGGCACCGTCGTCGACGGCCGGGCTCGCCGCGCCCGAACCGCCGGCGGCCGGACGGTCGAGCTCGCCGTCGAACGGGTGCAGCGGGTCGTCGGAAGGGTACGGTCGCGCCGGCCCCTGCGCGCGGCGCGGGTGGGCTCTGCGGTAGGCGCCGAGCGCCTCCCGGAACGCCGACGGGACCTTCGACAGCGGAACCCCCTCCTCGGGGTTGCGGGGCCCGCTCACGGTCGGCTCGACCGTGCCGAGGTCCAGGCGCACGACGTCGTCGTAGTCGATCGATCCCGGGGTAGGCGTGCCCCAGAGCCCGACGAGCCGGGCGTACGCCTCCACCCGGGCGACGTGCTCCGGCGGGCGCCCCGTCTCGCGGAGGTAGGCGATCGTCGCCTCGTCGATCGGGAACATCGCCGAGGTCGCGCCGTACTCCGGGCACATGTTCGACACGGTCGCCCGGTCCGGCACGGAGAGCCGGGTCACGCCGGGACCGTGGAACTCGACGAACCGGTCGACGACCCCCTTCTCGCGGAGCCGCCGCGTCACCGTGAGGACGAGGTCGGTCGCCGTGGAGCCGCTCGGGAGCTCGCCGGTCAGCTCGACCCCGACCACCGAGGGCCGGGGGAGGAAGTACGGCTCGCCGACGAGGACCGCCTCCGCCTCGATGCCGCCGACGCCCCAGCCGAGCACGGAGAGCCCGTTGACCATCGTCGTGTGGGAGTCGGTCCCGACCAGGGTGTCCGGATGGACGACGGGACCGTCCGGGCCGTCGGTGCGGGCGACGACGCTGGAGAGGTGCTCGAGGTTGATCTGGTGGCAGATGCCGTTGCCGGGCGGGACGACCCGCAGTCGGCCGAACGCGCCCTTCGCCCAACGCAGGAGCCGGTACCGCTCGGCGTTGCGCTCGTACTCCCGGTCGAGGTTGACGACCGGCGCCCGCGGGGAGGCGTAGCTGTCGACCTGGACGGAATGGTCGACGATCAGGTCCACCGGCACCACGGGGTCGACCCGCGAGGCGGGTAGGCCCCGCGCGGCGGCCGCGTCCCGCAGCGTCGCGAGGTCGACCAGCACGGGCACGCCGGTGAAATCCTGCAGCAGCACCCGCTCCGGGTAGAACGGCAGCTCCCCGGGACCGTCCGGCGCGGTGCCCTGGGCCACGGCCGTCAACCACGCTGGCGACAGGTGGCGAGGATCGTAGTGCCGCACCGCGTTCTCGAGAAGGACCCGGGTGGTCCGGGGTCGCCGGGCGAGCCGCGCCGGCTCGACGCCGCGGAGCCGCTCGAGCCGGTAGACCGTCGCCGAGGACCCCACCAGCGTAACCGTCTCGGCGGCCCCCAGCGGATCCGCGGCGCCCACGACGCGGCCAGCCGGTCCGGCCTTTTGGGCTCTGCGGCCCGACGCGGCCGCGCTGCCGCTAGAACTGCAGCTGCTGCTGGGACTTGCGGCGACGGTGCGACCGGAGGGCGAGGTAGGTGACGATCGCCGCCAGTGAGCCAAGGACGGCCCCGGCGACGATCGCCTCGCCCTCGAGGGCAGGGAGCCCGAGGAACGCCGCCCGGACGTCCAGGGTCGTGTTCGCCGCCCCCGAGCCCTTGTTGGCGTCCGTGACCGTGAAGACGACCAGGAACGAGCCGGAGCCGCTCGGCTTGCAGGTGAGCACCAGGGTCTGGTTCGTCGCCGAGCAGCCGCCGGGGAGCCCGGTCCAGTTGTAGACGAGCTTGCCGGCGCCGCCGGTGACGACGGCCGTGAACGTCACCGCGTGCCCCTCGAGGAGCGACGAGGGGCTCACGGTCAGGGTCGCCGCCGGCAGGGTGTCGATCGTGTAGGCGGCGACGGACCGCGCCGGCGAGGAGCCTCCGTTGCCGTCGGTGACGACCACCTCCACCGTGTAGCTGCCGGCGGCGGTCGGCGTGCAGCTCAGGACGGCCGTCGTGCTCGCGGCGCAGCCGAGGCCGGTCGACGGCGAGACCGTCCAGGTCAGCTTGTCATGGCCGGACCCGGCGGTGTACGTCGCGGTGAACGTGAGCTTCTGGCCGATGTCGGCGCTCGTGCGGCTCGCGGTCAGGGCCGTGACGGACGGCAGCGCCGAGACCGCCTCGGGCGCCGAGGTCGCCACCGTCGACACCCCGCCGTCCATGTCCCGGACCGAGACCGAGACGGCGAAGTTCCCGGAGGCGGCCGCCGTGCAGTTGAGCTCCGGCCCGTCCGTCGCCGTGCAGGTGAGGCCGGCCGGCGCGGTCCAAGCGTAGGTGTACTGGCCCGCGCCTCCGGCCCCGGACGCCGTGAACGTCACCGTCTGGCCGACATCGATCGCCGTCCGGTTCGCCATCGGCGGAGCGACCGTGGGCAGCCCGAAGACCGTGAAGACGAGGGTGCCGCTGGTCGCGTTGTAGCCGTTCTCATCGCCCACCGTCACCGTGATCGTCGCCCCCACCACCGCCGCGTCCGGCGCGCAGACGATCGTCGCCGTCGTCCCCGCGCACCCGGTCGGCAGCCCGTGCCAGGCGTAGCTCAGCGTCCCCGCCCCGCCCGTCGCCTTCTCCGTGAACGTCACCGA
>JASIDM010000173.1 GCA_030044695.1 Thermoplasmata archaeon | reverse complement strand
GATCGTTCGCAGCACCTCGGACGGGCCGTGGGCGATCGGACCGCTGCGGACGTCGCGCCAGCGCTGCTCGTGAGGGAGCGCGCTCGAGTACCCCGCTCCGCCATGGAACTGGATGGCGTGGTCCAGCGCTTCGAGCGCGACGTCGGTCGCTCGGGCCTTGGCGAGGGCCGTGGCCGCCGCCGCATCCTCCCCTCGATCAAATCGGGCGAGGGCGTGCTCGACGAACAGCCACGTTGACTCGAGAGCGACGATGTCCTCGAGGAGCGGGAAGGCGACGGCCTGCCGTTCGGCCAGTCGCTCCCCGAACGTGACGCGCTGGCCCACGGATCTCGTCGTTTCGTCCCAGGCGGCGCGGGCCACGCCGAGGTAGATCGCCGCGAGGAGACCTCGGTCTCGGACGAGCTCGCGCCGAAGGTAACGGAACCCCTCGCCTTCGGCCCCGACCCGTGCGCCGAGAGGGACCTCCACCCCATCGTAGACGACCGTGCCCCGTCGCTGCCAGCGCTCGCCCAGGTCCCCCGAGCCCACCCGACGCGTGACCCCTGGAAGGTCCTGGGGGACCACGAACGCGGAGATTCCGTCAGCACCCCGGGTGCCCGGCGCCCGGGCGTACACCAAGGCGGCGCCCGCGTCCACGGCGAAGGCGATCTCGCTCTTGGTCCCGGTGATCCGGTAGCGTGCTCCTCGACGTTCGGCGACGGTTGCGAGCGAGAGCGCGTCCGAGCCGCCGCTAGGCTCCGTGATGTGGTTCCCGACGAGTGCCCTCCCCTGCATCAAGGGGCGGAACCACTTCGCCCTGAGCGCGGGCGAACCGCGCTCGGCCAGGACGGAGCAGAACTCCGGCTGCATCGCGAGCTTGGCGAAGGTCGTCCCCCCCCGGTAGGCGAGGTGGAACAGCACCGCGGCGGCTCGAGCCGCCGGGAGGCCTCGTCCCCCCCACGACGGCGACAGGGTGAGCCCGAGGAGTCGCGCTCGACCGAGCGCGCGAAATTCCTGGGAGGGAAATTCGGGGGAGCGATCCAGCTCGCGGTACCGCTCTCCGAGGCGGAGGCGCTCGGAGCACCGCCCGACCTCTCGGACGAGCGGCGCCGGCGGCAACGGCCAGAGCTCGGTCATGGACGCGTCGCCGGGGAGCGGGGGACGTCGGGCCGGGAGGCGCGCGTTGGCGGCGCTTCCCCGATGACCCCCTCCTGCCGGAGTTCTTCCACCACGGTCGGGGCGTAGCCGAGGAGCCGGGTGAGCACGGCGTCATTGTCCTGGCCCAGCCAAGGGGCCCCGCGCCAGACCCGGCCGGGTGAAGCGGAGAACTTCGGGGCGATCCCCGCTCCGCGTACCTGGCCGGCGACCGGGTCCTCCCAGTCCACGAACATCCCCCGCTCGAGGAGATGAGGGTCCCGAGCCAGGTCGGCAATGTCCCGGACCCGCTCGATCGCCAGGTCGTGCTCGCGGCCGACGGCCTCGAGCTCGTCTCGGGTGCGGGAGGCGCAGAAGGCAGCGATCGCCCGGTCGACCGGTTCCCGGTGGGCGAGGCGATAGGCGTCGTCGTCGAACGCCGGATCGTCCAACCCGATCGCGGACCGGAGCCGGCGAAACGACTCCGACGTGGGGGCCGCCACCACGACCCAGCCGTCGCGTGCGCGGTGAACGTCGTACGGATGGAGGCGGGGGTGGGCCCGCCCGTACCGCCCCCGCACCACCCCCCGCGCGAAGTAGTCGAGGGCGAGGTTCTCGAGCAGGATGAAGAAAACCTCGTACTGGGCGACGTCGACGGCTTGGCCGCGTCCGGTCCGCTGAGCGTTGACGTACCCCATCAGGGCCGCCGCGGCCGAGGCGAGGCCGGTGACCGTGTCGTTGATGGCGGTCCCCGAACGCATCGGCGGCTCGGGGTCCGGCGCGCCCTGCAGCGAAAGGTAGCCGCTGAACGCCTGGGCCGAGAGGTCGAACGACGGCGCAGCACGGCGGTCGGACCGGCCGGTCCGGCCGTAGCCCGAGACGTGCACGATCGTCAGCTTCGGGTTCGCGGCCCAGACCTGCTCGTCGGAGAGGCCCAGCCGGTCGTACGTACCGGGACGGGACGACTCGATCCAGATGTCGGAGGCGCGCACGAGGTCGAGGAAGACCTCCCGACCGCGGGGACGCCGAAGATCGAGCCCCACGGAGAGCTTGTTCCGCGCGTACTGGACCCAGGACTCCGAGACGCGGTCCGTCGGCCCGCCTTCGCCCAGCAGCGGGTGCAGGGAGCGCGTCGGGTCGGCGTACGGAGGCCCGAACGGGGGACCCTCGAGGTGGACGACCTGGGCGCCGAACTCCCCGAGGTACGTCGCCGCCCACGGGCCGGCGACGAACCGTGCCGACTCCAGGACCCGGACCCCGGCGAGGGGGCCGTACTCCGGCACCAGCCGGACGTCGGGTCCACCGTGCGGCACGCCCCGCGAGCCGGGGGGCGAGCATTAACGCGCGAGGTTCACGGCGAAACCTCGCGGACCAAATACCGTCTTTCGACTCCGGCGGCGATGGCCGCGCCAGCGTGGGACCGCCTCGAGGGGGCCGCGTTCCGGGACGAGCTCACCCGCTACAAGATGGAGCACCACCCCTTCCGTACGCATCCGTTCTTCCGGGCGATCGAGCACGGCTCGGCGCCCCGACCCCTCGTCCGCGCGTGGGCCAAGCAGTTCTACCCCTGGCTGGCCTCGGTCCCGATCGCCATGGCCGAGCGGTTCTCGAACTGCCCGATCGACGTGGAGCTGGACCCGTACCGGCGGCTCATCCTCGATCAGCTGCTGGAGGAGGCCGGCGACCCCCACGGCAAGGCGCCGGGCCACCCGGAGCTGTGGCTGCGGTTCTGCGAGGGGCTCGGGCTCCCGCGCGGGGAAGTGCTGGGCGAGCCTCAGCTGCCGAGCACCATGGTGGCGATCGACGACTTCCTCTACACGAACCGGATGCATCCGTTCTACATCTCCGCGGCCGGTTCCAGCGAGCCGCCCAACGTGGAACTGTGCGCTCGGCTCCTCCCGGCGTTCCAGCGGCACTACGGGGTCACGGACGACCACCTGGAGTACTACCGCCTCCATGTCACGGCGGACGTCGAGCACTCGGAGTGGATCGGACGGATCGTGGCCGGCTTCGCGACCACCCCCGACATCCGACGGCGGATGTGGGAGCAGATGCTGCGGGGCTTCTCGCTGCACGCGCTGCTCGTGGACGGCGTGGTGCAGGGCGCGGTCCCCGCGACGCCCTCGTAGTTCGCGAGGTTCGGGCCGGGACGCGCCGCGGGTCTGAGCTCGGCCACGGGCGCCTATATAATCAGGTAACTGTCGTCGCGCTAAGACGCCCATGCAGGGGGCTTCCGGCGGGGACACGCAGGACTACCTGGCCCCGGCGGCGAGCCGACGCGCGGCGTCCCGCTCCCGCTACGATCGCCTGCCGTGTCGTCGGCGCATGGCCGGCGGGGTCGTCCTGCTGGTCGCGGCGGGCGTGATCCTCGTCACCGCGCTGTTGCCCTGGTGGTACTACTCGGAGACGGGGATCAACCCGGATACCGGACACCGCTACACGAACACGATCCTGTTCCAACCGGGCGACTCGACCACCGCCTTCTTCCCGAACGGGACCGAGAACGGGAACAACACCACCACCCGAAGCTACGGCGCGGCGAACCTGAGCGCGGTGGCCCCGCTCTACGAGGAGGCGGTCGCCTTGCTCGTCTTCGGGGCGTTCCTGCTCGTGGTCGCCGGGCTCGTGGGGGTCCTCAGCGAGCGGGGGATCGTCCGGGCCCGAGGACGGGGCCCGCTCGTGGGCGTGCTCGGTCTCGTGGCGTTCCTGATCGTGCTGTTCACCGTGATCTACGTGCCGTACGCCCAGCCGTCGCACTTCAACACCGCGAACCCCGGGCAGTACTGCACGACGATGGTCCTGAACAACGGGAACGTCAGCTCCCCGTGCAACTCCTTCTCGGGTTCGTTCTTCGAGCTGACGGGAATCGGCGGGTTCTCCGTCCACTGGGGAGGGGCCGCGGGCTGGTATGTCGGCGTCCTCGCCGTCTTCCTGACGTTCGCGGCGACCCTCCTCTGGCTGAGCGCCCTGCGCGAACCGTGGGTGGAGGTGCCCCCGATGGTGCTCGCGGAAGCGGCCGCTCCCGTCAGTCCGCCCCCCCGAGCCCGCTCCTCGCCACGGCCGTTGCCACGCTCGGGGAGCATCGCCGCCGTGCGCCGGCCCGTAAGCCCTCCGCCGGCTCGCCCCACCGCCCTGCGACCTAGCCCTCGAGCGATGGCGAACCGGTCCAGACCCGATCGGGCGTCCGCACCACCGCCCCGGCCGGTCCCCCGACCGGCGGCACCGCCTCCTGCGCCGCAGGCGGCCCCCGTCGCGCCGGCGGCTCCGGTGACCTACGACCTCGCCTCGCTCACCGAAGTGGAGGCCCTGGCGGGCCTCAAGCAGCAGGTCGACTCCGGCACGCTGACGTCCGATCAGTTCGCTCGCGAGAAGGCGCGCCTCCTCGCCCAGCCCCCGGTGACGTCGATGCCGGAGGGAACCTCCGGACCGTCCAAGGGGGAGGAGCTCGCCACCCTCGAGGCGCTCCGGGACGCCGGGGCGATCTCCGACTCGGAGTTCGTCCAGTTCCGCCGACGGGTGTTCCTCAAGCCGTAAGGGGCGGCCGCCGCCCCGCCCGGTGGGCGCCTTCCGGGCAGGTCTATATACGGCCGGGGCCGTAGGTCGGCCGATGGCAGGACGGGACCGGCTCGAGGAGAACTCCTGGGCGACGGTCCGTGCTGCCGGGGCCTGGCCCTGGTGAACGGGAGGCGCCGGGAGGGCGCCGTCCCGAAGCGCGTCGGCTGACGTTCGGGCCGGTCCCCCTCGGCGCCTCTCGGCGAGGCGAGGTAGGTAGAGGACGATGTACGGCAAGGAGCTGCGGCTGCGACGACTGTTCCCGGGCGACGGACGACGGCTGTTCTCGGTCCCGCTCGACCACTCCGTGTCGATGGGGCCGATCGACGGGCTCGAGCGGCTCGCCCCCGTGGCCACCGAGCTGCAGGACGGGGGCGTCGACCTCCTGATCGTCACGAAGGGGGCGGTGCGGGAGCTCGTGCCGGTGCTTCGGCCGCGCACGCTGCTCGGAGTGCACGTCTCCGCGTCAACGTCGTTGGGCTCGACCTCGGACCGCAAGGTGATGGTCGGCACCGCCGAGGAGGCCCTCGCGCTCGGGGCGGACGTGCTGTCGGTCCAGGTCAACTTCGGCGT
>JASIDM010000172.1 GCA_030044695.1 Thermoplasmata archaeon | reverse complement strand
TTCCTCGCGACGTACCGCGGGGCCGATCGACCGATCGAGGTCGCCGTGGTCGGGAAGTACACGGAGCTGCGCGACGCCTACCTCTCCCACACCGAGGCGTTCCACCACTGCCAAGGTCACCTCGGCGTGGAGGTCCGGCTCTCGTGGTACGATGCCGAGGACCTGACCAAGAACGCGAGCCTCCTCGCCCGGGTGGCGCGGTCGGACGCCCTGCTCGTCCCGGGGGGGTTCGGGGCCCGCGGGGTGGAGGGGAAGGTCCGCGCCATCGAGATCGCGCGACGTGACGGGATCCCGTTCCTGGGGGTCTGCTACGGCTTCCAGATGGCCGCCGTCGAGTTCGCGCGGGACGTGCTCGGGCTGGAGCGGGCGAACTCGACGGAGATCGAGCCCGCCACCGCGGAACCGGTCGTCTGCCTTCTCGAGGAGCAGAAGGGGCGTTCCGACCTCGGCGGCACGATGCGGCTCGGCGCCCAGCGGGTCGTCCTCCGCCCGGAGTCGGCGCTCGCCCGGCTGTACGGCCGGGCCGAGATCTGGGAGCGGCACCGCCACCGCTACGAGATCAACCCGGCGTACCTCGAGCGGTTCGCCGCCCACGGGCTCGCCGTCGTCGGGACGGCCGTCGACGGCCGCGTCGAGGCGTTCGAGCTCGCCGGTCATCCGTTCTTCGTCGGCGTCCAGTACCACCCCGAGTTCCTCTCCCGTCCGGAGTCGCCGCACCCGCTCTACCTCGCCCTGGTGCGGGCCGCGGTCGCCCGCAAGGAGGGGGCGTCCCATGCCGCTCCCACGCCGGCTGTCGCGTGAGCTTCCCGAGCGGGACGGAGAGTCCGTCCGGATCGCGGGCCACCTCGAGGAGTACCGGGCGCTCGGCGGCGTCGCCTTCGCCCTCGTTCGCGACGGGAGCGGGACCACCCAGGTCACCCTGAAGAAGGGGACGACCGACCCCGCGCTGTTCGCGACCCTCGAGGGGCTGGCCCGCGAGTCCGTCGTGGAGGTCGAAGGGACCGTCTCCCGGTCGACGAAGTCCCGACGGGGCGTCGAGCTCCTCCCGAGCCGGCTGGAGATCCTCTCCGTCGCCGAGGTCCCGCTGCCGCTCGGCGTCGTCGACCGCGTCCCGGCCGAGCTCAACGTCCGGCTCGACCACCGGATCCTCGACCTGCGCAAGCCGGCGGTCCGGGCCGTCTTCGAGCTGCGGGCCGAGCTGCTCGCCGGGTTCCGCGCCGCCTTCGCCCGCCGCGGGTTCCTCGAGGTGGAGACCCCCAAGCTCCTGCGCCAGGGGGCGGAAGGGGGGGCGACGCTGTTCGCCGTCGATTACTTCGGCGCCCCCGCGTTCCTCGCCCAGAGCCCGCAACTGTACAAGCAGATGCTGATCGCGGCCGGCCTCGAACGGGTCTTCGAGATCGCCCCCGCCTTCCGCGCCGAGCCGTCCGACACCGTCCGCCACATCACGGAGTTCGCGAGCCTGGACGCCGAGGTCGGCTACGTCACCGATCCCGAGGAGATCCGGGCGCTCCTCGAGGGGATCGTCGTCGACGCCGTCGCCGCGACGCGGGAAGCGCTCCTGCGGAGCGCCAACCCGCTGGCCTCGGGGATCCCCGAGCTCCACCCGCCGTTCCCCCGGATCCCGTTCGCCACGGCGGCCGCCGCGCTCGGCCGGGGGCTCGACGACGACTTCGGCACCGACGAGGAGAAGGCGATCGGCGAGCGGGCCGAGCGCGAGCACGGTTCGCCGTTCTACTTCGTCACCGACTACCCGAGCGCCGTCAAGGCCGGCACGTTCTACGCCTGGCGCCGCGACGACGACCCGTCGCGGACCGGCTACTTCGACCTCGGCTTCCGGGGGCTGGAGATCGCGAGCGGCGGACGCCGCGAGCACCGGCTCGACCGCCTCCAGGAGAACATGCGGCGCGCGGGGGTCGACCCCGCCCGGTTCGCGAGCTACCTCGAGGGGTTCCGGTTCGGCATGCCGCCCCACGGCGGTTGGGGCCTCGGGGTCGACCGGCTCGTCCAGGGGCTCGCCGGCCTACCCAATATACGCGAGGCCCGCCTGTTCCCGCGGGACCGGTACCGGCTCGAACCGTAGGGGGAGGACGATGACGGCCGCCGCGCGGGCGACGCTGCTGGAGCGCCCCGACCTCCGGGCCCGGTGGGCCGCCGTCCTCGAGGAGGCCGGGCTGCGCCCGCAGGTCCTGCGGCTGTTCGACCGGTTCCCCGAGGAGCGCTCGCTCGAGATCGCCTTCGGGGCGGTCGACGCCGCCGACACGACCCTCGCCGACCAGCTCCTCGAGCGGCCGGAGCAGGTCCTCGAGGAGGGGATCCGCGCCATGCGCGAGCTCCTGCCGGTCGCGGGGCCGACGGCCGAGGGGCTCCGCCTGCGGGTCGTCGGACTGCCGCCGACCGCGCTGCGCTCGGTCCGCGAGATCCGGGAGAGCGACCTCAACCGGATGCTCGGCGTCGACGGGGTCGTCCGGCGCGTCAGCGAGGTCCGGCCGCAGATCCGCGACGCGGTCTTCGAGTGCGTTGCCTGCCGGACGAAGTTCCACGAGAGCCAGGACGAGGTCTCCCTCGTCTTCCGCGAGCCGCTGCAGTGCCCGGATCCGCCCGAGGGGTGCGGCAAGCCCCAGGGGCGGACGCGCTTCCGCCTGGTCCCGGACGAGTCGACGTACGTCGACGCCCAGCGGATCGAGATCCAGGAGCGACCGGAGACGCTCAAGCACGGCGCCCACCCGCAGGGGCTCTCCGTGCTGCTCGTCGAGGACCTCGCCGGCAACGTCCTGCCCGGCAACCGGATCGTCCTGAACGGCGTCCTCAAGAGCTTCCAGCGGGCGAGCGCCGCCCGGGGCGGGGTCGTCCGCAACACCACCTTCGACGTGATGGTCCTCGCGAACTCGTTCGAGTCCAAGAGCCTCGAGTACACCGAGATCGAGGTCGCGCCCGAGGACGTCGCGCTCATCGAGCGGTTCCGGGACGACCCGACGGTCGTCGACAAGATCGTGCTGTCGCTCGCCCCGACGATCAAGGGGATGGAGGAGGAGAAGGAGGCGATCGCCCTGCAGCTGTTCGGCGGGGTCCCGAAGACCCACCCGGACGGCATCCGCGTCCGCGGGGACATCCACGTCCTCCTCGTCGGGGACCCGGGCGTCGCCAAGAGCCAGATCCTCCGCTACATCTCCCAGGTCGCCCCGCGGGGCGTCTACACGAGCGGCAAGGGGACGACCGCCGCCGGCCTCACCGCCGCCGCCGTGAAGGACGACTTCGCGGGGGGCCGGTGGATGCTCGAGGCCGGCATGCTCGTGCTCGCCGACGGCGGGATGGCCGTGATCGACGAGCTCGACAAGATGTCCCCCGAGGACCGCTCGGCGATGCACGAGGCCCTCGAGCAGCAGACGGTGTCGATCGCCAAGGCCGGCATCACCTCGACGCTGAACGCCCGGTGCCCCGTCCTCGCGGCGGCGAACCCGAAGCTCGGCCGGTTCACCAACGACCGGCCGATCTCCGAACAGATCGACCTCCCCCCGACGCTGCTCTCGCGGTTCGACGTCATCTTCTCGATCCGCGACGTGCCGAACCAGGAGCGGGACCGGCACCTCGCGAGCCGGAT
>JASIDM010000171.1 GCA_030044695.1 Thermoplasmata archaeon | reverse complement strand
GCGGGCGAGCGAGCCGGACGGGTCGTCGTCCTCCGTGTGCGTGTCGGAGACCGTCAGCACGGCGAAGCCGAGCTGGCGCTCCCCGCCCAGGTGATGCCGCCCCGGGCTCGCCGGGGAGGTCCCGGCACCGCTCAACGCCCCCTCACCTCACCCTTCTCCTTCGTGCGCACCCGCACCGGGCCGAGCCGCGTGCTCGGGTACAGCCCGCGCGCATCCTTCTCGAGGTACTTGACCATGTCCCAGACCGTCAGGAGCGCGACGGTCGCTCCGACGAGCGCCTCCATCTCGACCCCGGTCCGGTCGACCGCGCTCGCCTCGGCGAGGACCTTGACCCCCCGCGTCGACACGGCGAGGTCGACCCGGCTCGACGTGAGGCGGACCGCGTGACAGTGCGGGATCAGCTCGCTCGTGCGCTTCATGGCGAGCAGGCCCGCCAGCTCCCCGGCCCCGAGGGGGTCCCCCTTGGGGACCCGGCGCCCCCGGATCGCCGATCGCGTGGAGGGACGAAGCGCGAGCTCCCCTTCCGCCACGGCGCGGCGGGCCCGCTCGGGCTTGGTGCCGACGTCCACCTGGCGCGCCACGGGTTCACGACGTCCGGCGGGGGCCGAGGGCGACGTGGGCGAGGAGCGCCTCGAGCTGGATACGATCCGAGGCCCCCTGGGCGAGCCGGAAGTCGACCTCGCCGAGGTACTCCAGGAGCCGGACCTTGTCCTGCGCGGGGAGCACCGACTCGGGGATCTCGGGCAGGTAGGCGTGGATCGCCCGCAGGATCTCCTCCCCCGCCGCCCCCCGCTCGACGAACAGGGCGTACAATCGGTCCCGGGCGTCGCGGAAGTTGCCGGCCATGGCCGCGCTGAGCATCCCCTCGACCTCACGGCGCAGCGGCGCCGTGGCGTACTCGCGCAACGTCTCCGCCGTGACCTGGTCGGTGTGCGTCGCCGAGAGCTGCAGCAGGTTCGTCGCCCGACGCATGTCGCCGCTGCTCGCCGCGAGGATCGCGTCGTACGCCTCGTCCGAGACGGTCTTCCGCTCGGCCTTGGCGATCCGCTCGAGCTGGCGGCGGACCGCCTCCGGCCGGTAGGCCCGGAAGCGGAACACCGCGCAACGCGATTGGATCGGCTCGATGATCCGCGACGAGTAGTTGCACGACAGGATGAACCGGCACGACGCGGAGTACCGCTCCATCATCCGGCGCAACGACGCCTGGGCCTCCGCCGTGAGGTTGTCCGCCTCGTCCAGGAACAGGATCTTGAAGCCGACGTCGCCGAGGGGGGCCGTCCGCGCGTACTGCTTGATCGTGGTCCGGACGGTCTCGATCCCCCGCTCGTCCGAGGCGTTGAGCTCGAGGAAGTTCTGCCGCCACTCCTCCCCGAACAGGTCCCGGGCCAGGGCGATCGCGGCCGTGGTCTTGCCGGTGCCGGGCGGCCCGGCGAACAGGAGGTGCGGCATCGACCGCTTCTCCGCGTAGGCGCGCAGCAACGGGACGATCGCGTCCTGGCCGACCATGTCGCGCAGGGTCGACGGGCGGTACTTCTCGACCCAAACCGCCGCTCCGGACCGGTCGGCCATCGCTTCCGACGCCGCTCGGCGGAGGACTAGTTAAGGCGTGCCTAGCGGCCGGCGCGTCGGCTCCGACCGCCCCCTCGGCTCACGGGGCGACAGCGAGGCGCGCTCCTCCTCGAGGTGGGCCCGGAGCGCTTCCGCCAGGATCCGGCCATACTGGCCCAGCGCCTGTCGGTGGCCGCCGTGGTCGTCCCGCTCCACCACCTGCAGGAGCCCGCGGAGCTCCTCCACGGACGCGCGGAACCGTTCGTGCTCTCGCTCGAGGCGCGACGTGCCGCGACGGGCGGTCGCCGCGGTCCCAGGGCCGCCCGCCCCAGCGTCCAGGTGCCCCTCGAGCGCCCCGGCAAGCTCGCCGACCGCGCGACGAAGATCCTCCAGGGAGTGTGGCTCGAGGCGGACCAAGGAGTAGCAGAAGTCGTCAAAGGGCGCCACGAGCGCGTTCAGGTCCCCCCGCGTCCGGAGGCCGACGCGCCCGACCACCTTCGGGGGGATTCCCGTCCCTCCAAGACCTTGTCGCCGCGCGGGCCGATCGGGTCGACCGGGGAGCCATCTACCTCCGGACGCCGAGGTATCCCGGACTGGTGCACCCTAAATCCCGAGCACGCGTCGTGCGGAGCCGGTGATCGACCTCGATCGTCCGCCGACCCGCCCGGGACCCACCCACCGTGGCGTGGTCGTCATGGCGGTCGTTTGGGGCGTCGGTTTCGCCGTCGCCATCCTATGCCTTTCCCTGCAATCCGGGCCGACCTCGTTCGTGGGAGGGCTCGTGGCCGCGACGGCGGCGACGGCCGCCCTTCTCGTCATGGCGTACGCGGCGATGCGCCTGCGCGTGGGCGGCTCCGTCTGGTCCAACGCCCTGAAGGCCCGAGGGTATCCGGTCGGCGACCCGGACAGGGACCGGCGCCTCGCGGACCCGGACGAGGTCGAGGCGTGGAAGCGGTACCGGCGGGGCGAGATCGACCGCCTGGCCTACGAGCATGCCCGGGCACGACGGCGCTTCGCCCACGGAGAGATCTCCGTCGAGGAGTTCCGAGAGATCGCCCGAGAGCTCGACGAGGCCCGTGCGGGCGGATTCCCTCCAGCGGAGCGTCGTCCGCTCTGATCGCGTAGGGCGATCTCCTCCGGCGGCCGCCGATCGACGGCGTGGGCCCCCCGGGGAGCGACGCGGCGAGCCCTGGCAGCAACCCGCCCCCAGGGTCCGCGGGGCGAGTTCGAGCGGGCTAGCTCGTCCCCGTGCGCCGCCTTCCCGGACCGGGCGGGCGAACAGCTACGGGACGACCTTATCCGAGCCTCCCGCCGTCCCCCCGGCCCCCGATGCGTGAGATCCTGGTCCATGTGCCATTCCGCGGAGCGATCCGCGAGCGCACCGTCGAGCCGTACCTCCGCCTCCTCAAGGGCCTGCGCACGAGGCGGCGCGTGAAGGGGGTGCTCTTCGACATCTCCAGCCCCGGCGGGGAGGTCGTCGCGTCGACCGACCTCTTCCTCGCGGTCCAGCGGCTTAACGCGACCGTCCCCGTGTACGCGTCGATCGGAGGGGTCGGCGCCTCGGGAGGGTACCTCGCCGCGCTCGGGGCCCGGAAGGTCTACGCCTATCCAGAGTCGCTCGTCGGTTCGATCGGCGTCGTCTATCCCCACGTCGCCGTCCGGGACCTGCTCCGGCGGCTGGGCGTCTCGCTCGAGCTCGTTCACGTCGGCGAGCACAAGGATGCCTTCCAGGGGTACCGGCCGCTGACCGAGGTCGAGCGGGGTAAGCTTCAGGCCGTCGCTCAGGACGATTACGACGCCTTCGTCGGCACGGTCGCGACGGCCCGCCACCGATCCCCCGAACAGGTGCGCGCGCTGGCCACGGGCGAGGTCTGGTCGGGCCAGCGAGCCCAGGCGCTCGGGCTCGTCGATGCCCTCGGCGACCGGGAGGCCGTCCTCGAGGAGCTGGCGCGGGCGGTCGGCGTGCCGTCGCGCAAGACGGTGCGACTGGGCCCGCCCCGGCCGTTCTGGGCCCGGTTCTTCGACGGCGGGTTCTCCTCCGCCCTCTCGGACCGTCTCGGGGAGGCCGTCGAGGACGCCCTCCTGGAGCTCAGCGCCCCGCTCGCCCGCCGCTAGGCCTTATCTACCGGCGGCCGCTCGTCCGGGTGATGCCCGAGAACCGCCGCTCCGGCTTCTCCAGCGCCGCCGGCCTCATCCAGTACTACGACATGGAGGAGAGCCGGTCGCTGAAGATCAACCCCTACTTCGTCATGGGGTTCGGCCTCGGCGCGGCCGTGCTCATCGAGATCCTGAACTGGCGCCTGGTCTAGGCCGCCCGCGCCGACGGGGCCTGCCCCGGTAGGAATCGCTCCACCGAGTCCCGGCCGAGGAGCACGACCTTCGACTCCGGGGACTCGTCCAGGACGCGGTAGCCGGTCCGTTCGGCGAGCCGCCCGGCGAACCGGGCGATCTCGTCGTGCTCGGGGACGTGGTCGCGCCCCAGGCGCTGGCGCGAGCGGCCCATGTAGACGTAGCCCTTCGGCTCGATGAAGTCCGGCCGGGCGAGGGCGTCGAGCTCGGCGTAGCGGTCGACCCAGCCGAGGTTCCAGCCGCGGACCAGGGTGTGGCGGACGACGCGCCGGGTCCGCAGCCCCCGCACGATCTCCAGGGACTCGAGCAGGCGCGACCAAGCGTCCTCCTGAGCGGGGAGCGTCAGGCGCCGGAACACCGCCTCGTTCGGGGCGGTCACGGAGACGTACAGCTGGGTCGGGAGCGGCTCGAGCGCCCGCAGGGCGTCCGGGTTCGTCCCGTTGGTGACCAGGAACGTCGTGATCCCGCGCGCGTGGCAGAGCTCCAGGAACCGGTTCATCTTCGGGTAGAGCGTCGGCTCACCGGTGAGGGAGATCGCGATGTGCTTCGGCGTCTGGGCCTCGGTCCAGCGCTCGAGCGGCACCGTCGGGTCCCCCTTGAAGCCGGAGAGGATCCGGCGCTGGGCGTCGATCGAGCGGTCCAGGAGCCCCTCCGGGTCGTCGTAGGCGGCCATCGGGCCGTCCTGCTCCCAGCCCTGGTTCCGCCAACAGAACCGGCACGTGAGGTTGCACGAGTCGATCGCCGGGGACATCTGCAGGCAGCGGTGGCTCTCGATCCCGTAGAAGCGGCCCTTGTAGCAGTCCCGGCCCCGCTCGAGGGATTCCCGGCTCCAGTAGCAGAGCTTGACGGCGCTGTGCTTGCCCACGAGCTGATAGCCCTGGCCGGCGAGGTCGCTCGCGAGGTCCTGGTCGCCCATCCCGCCGCCACGACCGACCGCTCGGCCGTTATATGAGGACCGGGCCCGGACCGCCCGGTCGCGGGAGGCCGTTACCGGGCGCGGTCCCCGCCGGTGAGCACCGCTCTTAGCGAGCCCCGACGGTGGGGACCCCCGAGGGCCGAGATGGACCGCAATCTCCGCTGGTTGGCCCTCGGCGGCGTCGTCCGGGCGAGCGGCCTGAGCCTCATCCTGCCGTTCGTCGCCCTGTATCTGCGCAACGACCAGCACCTGGGCTACGCCGAGATCGGCGTCCTCGTCGCGCTGATCGGCATCGTCCCGCTCGCCGTCTACCCGTTCGGCGGAGCGATCGCCGATCGGCTCGGTCGTCGGCGCCTCCTCTTGGAGGCGCTCGCGCTCGAGGCCGTGAGCATCCTCGCCACCGGGCTGGCGATGCGAGAGCACCTGCTCGTCGGCGTCCTGGCGGGCGGTGGATCGGTCTCGCTCGCCGGAGCCCTCGGCGGACCCGCGATCTCGGCCTACGTCGCCGACCTGGCCGCGGGATCGGCCCGGACCGAGGGGTTCACCTGGACCCGCATCGGCTGGAACGTCGGATTCACCTTCGGGGTGTTGTCGGGCGGCGTGCTGATCGGGGCGCTGGGGTTCTCGGACGTTGGGCTGCTGGCGGGGACGATCCTCATCGGCAGCACGTCGCTCCTCGCCGTCGTGCTTCGGCCGAGCCCGTACGACCTCGATCGGGCCCGGGGGGTCCCGCGGCCGGCCCGCGCCTCGGCCACGGGGGGCTCCGGCAGCAGCCCGTGGCGGAGCCTCCTCGGGGACCGGCTCTTCCTCGGGTTCTGCGCGGTCTACGCCGTCGCCCAGCTCTCCGTCAACCAGTGGTCGACGACGTTCCCGCTGTACGCCAACACCGTCCTGAAGCTCCCGTACGCCGACGTCGGGCTCGGGCTCGCCCTCAACGGGGTCCTGGTCGTCGTCGCCCAGGCCCCCACGACCCGCGCGGCCCGGGGGCACCGGCACACCACCCTCGTCCACCTCGGGGTCGTCCTGTACGTCGTCGGGTTCCTCGTCTTCGGGGTCGTCGCGCTGTTCCCGGCGCTCCTGCTCGCCGGGTTCCTCGGCGTGGTGGTGATCGTGACGATGGGCGAGAACGTCCTGTCGATCCCGTGGTCGACGCTCCCGTCGAACCTCGCCCCGCCCGGCGATATCGGGGCGTACAACGGGGCGTTCTTCGCGATCACCGGCGTCGGCGGGACCCTCGCGACGACGCTCGGGGGGCTGGTCCTCGTCCTCGGGGCCTCCCCGCCGGTGACCTGGACGATCCTCATGCTCCCGGCGCTGCCGGCGCTGATCGTCAGCGCCCTCTGGATCGCGCCGCGGATCCCCGCGACGCCGAACCGGGCCTGACCGGGGCCGCCCACCGCGGGACCGGGACTACGTGAACTCCTCGCGCTCGAACAACCAGAGCCCGGCGATCGCGGTCACGACGAGGTAGACCAGCATGATGACGAGGCCCTCGGCGATCCCCGGGACGTACGTCGTGCCGACGACCGGTCCGCCCATGAACGCCCGCTCCTGGGTGACCGTCGCCGCGAGCCCCCAGTTCACCGGCGGGCTGAAGACGCTCCCGATCGTCGAGCTCGCGTAGGAGATGATCATCCACGGCTGGATCTTGACGAGCCCGACGATCAGGTCCTGAAGGATCGTGAAGCCGATCAGGAACATCACCAGGGTCAGCACGAAGCCGTAGACGCTCGTCTTGAACAGCGAGCTGAACAGGAACGTCGCGCCCAGGACGGCGCCGAGGTAGGCGAAGGCGAGGACGATCGCCACGCCGAGCTGCCAGGGGAAGAGGCCGCCGTGGAAGTAGTACGCCCCGTTGCCGACGAGGATGGCGAGGAACAACAGCATCATGGCGGTCGCGGCGAGGAACGCCGCCACGAACTTGCCGACGTAGACGGTCGAGCGGCGCAGGGGCAGCCCCATGAGGAAGTAGCCGGTCTTGTTCTGGAACTCGCCGGCGATCGCGTCCCCCCCGAAGATCACGGCCGAGAGGACGATCACCCCGTTGGCCCCGCCGCCCCAGAACGAGCCGTAGAACGCGATCGGGGAGGTGGCCAGCGAGCCGCGGAAGTGCGCGACGAGGGTCGTGAGGATCGCGCCGATGGCGAGGACGATCCCGACCATGACGAGGAACCGCAGGGAGCGGAGGTACTCGCGCAGCTGGTACCGGGCGAGGTGCGTCGCCTGCTCGAGGGAGGCCGGCGGTCGCAGGCGGGTCGCGGGAAGGGCCGGGGGGTCCGTCGTCGCCGCCGCCACCGCCCTAGTCCCCCCGGGAGATCTGGCTCAGGTAGACCTCCTCCAACGCGCTCTCGGACTCGGCGACGCTCACGACCCCGATCCGCAGCGCGACGAGCGCCTCGAGCAGCCGCTCCTGGCCGTCGACCCCGCCGGTGAACTTGAGGCGCCAGCGCTTCGGGTCGAGGTCGGTCACGTCGGAGACCCCCGGCAGCGCGGCGAGCTTGGCGCGGCCGTCCCCGCCGTCGAGCGGCCGGGCGAGCGTCACGTCCACCGAGCCGTGGCCCTCGGCGAACCTCCGGGTGACGTTGTCGAGGGTGTCGTGGAAGAGGAGCTTGCCCTTGTCGATGAGCGCCACCTCGTCGCAGACGTCGACGACCTCGCTCAGGATGTGGCTGCTCATGAAGATCAGCCGGCGGCTCTTCTTGAGGTCGCGGACGATGGCGCGCACCTCGGCCATCCCGCGCGGATCGAGGCCGGTCGACGGCTCGTCCAAGATCAGGACGTCCGGGTCGTGCACGAGCGCGGCGGCGATGTTGATCCGCTGCTTCATCCCCTTGGAGAAGCGGCCGACCTTCTGGTTGGCCCAGTCGTCCATCTTCACCTCCCCAAGGACGGTCCGTATCCGGTCCCGACGGTCCGCCGGGGGGACCCCCCGGAGGTCGGCGACCATCTCGAGCGCCTCGTTCGGGGTGAGCGACGGGTAGATCTCGGGGCTCTCGATCAGGACCCCCGCGTCGGTGAGCGCCCCCCGGCGATGCTCCTGGACGGAGATGCCGTTGATCCAGCACGCCCCGCGGGTCGGGAAGATCATGTCGGCGAGGAGCTTGAGGGTCGTCGTCTTGCCGGCGCCGTTGGGGCCGAGGAAGCCGACGCACTTCGTCCCCTCGATCTTCAGGCTGAGGTCCTGGAGCGCGGTGAACCGGCCGAACCGCTTGGTGAGGCCCTGGGTCTCGATCGACGGCGGGGCCATGGGCTAACGCCTCCCGACCGACACGCGGCGGGGCCCAACGACCTCGACGGCAATCATGACCAAGACAACCTGACCGCGGGCCTACTAAACGCCTTCCGCGGCCGG
Source organism: Thermoplasmata archaeon (assembly GCA_030044695.1). GTDB lineage: Archaea > Thermoplasmatota > Thermoplasmata > Lutacidiplasmatales > UBA184 > Lutacidiplasma. The sequence continues at coordinate 19,989 of JASIDM010000171.1, read as the reverse complement.
ACGCGCCCTGAGGGACGCGGCCGGTGCCCGTCCCTTGGCCCCGGGGTCCCGCCGGAGGGTGAGCGAGTTGAGCAGCACGGTGGTCGACGACAGGCCCATCGCTACCGCGCCGGCGACCGGGAGGAAGCGGTACACCCCGAGACCGAGCGCCGGAACGAGGGCCCCGGCCGCGATCGGCAGCAAGACGGCGTTGTAGGCGAGCGCCCAGAGGAGGTTCCCCCGGACCCGGCCGACGATGCGACGCGCGAGCCCCAGGGCTAGCGGCACGCCCCGGAGGTCGGACCGGACTAGGAGCACCTGGCCGGTCTCCCGGGCGACCTCGGAGCCGCTCCCGATCGCGATCCCCAGGTCGGCCGCGGCCAGCGCGGCCGCGTCGTTGATCCCGTCCCCCACGAACGCCACGTGCCGCCCTTGCTCGCGGTACTGCCGTACGAGCGCTACCTTCCCCTCCGGCGAGACGCCGGCGTGGACGTCGTCGATGGCGAGCGCGCCGGCGACCCGACGGGCCGCCCGCTCGTGGTCCCCGGTCACGATCGCCATCCGGACGCCCTGCTCGCCCAGAAGGCGAACCGCCTCCGCGGCGCCCGGCGCGATCGGCTGCTCGAAGGCGATCGCGCCCATGGGCCGGCCGTCGCGCAGCAGGACCGTCCAGGAGCTCCCGTCCCGCTCCACGTCCCGCGCCCAGCCTCGCACCGGGGCGAGGTCGACGCCCTCCTCCTGGGCAGCATCGCCTCGGATCAGCTCGAACCGGCTCGACCCCGCGGTGCCGACGACCCCGCGGCCAGGGTCGAGACGCACGTCGCGGAACCGAGCGGGTAGGCCCCCGGTCGTCGCGGACGCTTCGGTGATCGCCCGGGCCAGGGGGTGGTCGATCCCGCCCTCGAGCCCGGCGGCGGAGCGGAGGAGCTCGTCCCGGCTGATCGGGGGCAGGACGAGGACGCCGCGGACCGTCGGCTCGCTCGACGTGAGCGTTCCGGTCTTATCGAGCAGGACGGTGTCGACGGTCGCCGCCCGCTCCACCGCGTCGCCCCCGCGGAACAGGACCCCCGCCTCGGCGGCCCGCCCGGTGCCGACCAGCAGCGCCGCCGGCGTGGCGAGGCCGAACGCGCAGGGGCAGGCGGTCACGGCGACGGTCACGAAGACGAGCAACCCGATCGACGCGCCGGCGCCGGCGAGGAGGTACCACGCGCCACCGGCGGCGATCGCGAGCACGAGGACGAACGGTACGAAGAGGGCCGCGATCCGGTCCGCCTGGCGTTGGAGCGGCACGCGGGACATCTCGGCCTCCTGGAGCAGCTCGCCGACGTGCGCGACGAACGTGTCCGATCCAGCGGACGTAACCTCGATCGTCAGCGGGCCTTCCCGGTTCTGGGAGCCGGCGAGGACCCGGTCTCCCGGACCTCGGCGCGCTCCCACGCTCTCGCCGGTGAGGAGCGATTCGTCGACGGAGGAGCGCCCGTCGCGGACGACCCCGTCGGCCGGGAACCGTGCTCCTGGGGCCACCCGGATCCGGTCGCCGGGTCGGAGCTCGTCGAGCGGAACCTCGTGCGACCCCCCGACGTCGAGGAGCGTCACGGTGGTCGGCAGGAGCTCGGCGAGCTGGCGGAGCGCGGAACCGGCCCGGCGTCGGGTCCGCTGCTCCAGGTAGTTGCCGGTGAGGATGATCGTGACGATCAGCGACGAGGCGTCGAAGTACGTCGCCGGAGGCAACCGGCCCGGAGCGGCCAGCACGACGACGCTGTACAGGAACGCGGCGGTGCTCCCCGTGGCGATCAGCAGGTCCATGTTGCCGACCCGTCGGCGGAGGGCGTCCCAGGCCCCCCGATAGAACCCGGCGCCGGCGTACCCCTGGACGACCGCGGCGAGGATCGCGGCGACGTCGAGGGCACGGGGGATCGCCGGGACCAGGAGCAGGACGACGACGGCCGCCGAGCAGGGCCAGGCCACGGCGAGCCGGCGGCCGAGTCGTCGCTTGGCCTCCTCAGGCTCGGCGAAGACCCTCAGGCACTCGTGGCAGCAGAAGTAGTAGGTGCGGTTGTCCCGGACCAGCCGGAGCGCGTCCGCGGACTCCTCCACGGTCATCCCGCACACCGGATCCGTCGCCATCGGACCTCCACCTCGTCTCGGACCGGCGGGCCAGCCCGGTCGTCCTTTTACGCGGCACCACCGACGGAGAGCCTAAGAGCGACGACCGACGTTGCGGTGCTCGGCGTCCCATGATCACCGAGATCACCCCAAAGGAGCTCGCCCGGCAGCTCCAGAGCCGACCCGGCCAGTTGCTGCTGCTCGATGTTCGGGAGATCCTCGAGCGCGAGCAGGCGAGCCTCGAGCCGTCGGTGCACATCCCGATGCAGGAGGTCCCGTGGAGGCTCGCGGAGCTCCCCAAGGACCGGACGATCGTCGTCTTCTGCCACACCGGGGGCCGGTCGGCGATGGTCGCCGGCTTCCTGGACCAGCAGGGGTACGGCCACGTCGCCAACCTGCGGGGCGGGATCGACGCCTGGTCGCGGGACGTCGACCCGTCGGTCCCCCGGTACGGGTGAGCGGAGCTACGCGGTCGGCGGGCGCGCGGAGGACTCGCGGTCCGTTCCCAGCAGCTCGACGTACGCCCGCATCCTCCAGTACGTGTCGAGGAACTCCTGCCCCCTCGGCGTGATGTCGTAGACCGGACGCCCGTCCTGCTCCTCGGACCGTAGGAGTCCGAGGACGACGAGCCGGTCGAGGGAGCGCTTCAGCCGGTCGACCGGCATGCCCGCTCCGTACGACACGCGGGTCACGCGCGCGTGGCCATGGTAGCGCTTGACGACCTCGAGGACCGTCGCGTAGAGGTCGGTCGCCTCCCGACGGCGTGCAGGGGGTCGACCGTTCGGCCCCGCTCGGTCCATCGCGCCAGCCCCCGGCGGGTCACAACGGGAACGGATCGAGCCGCTCGACCTTCCTCGGCCCGGCCTTCACCCGGGCGTCCGCGCCGACCTCGATGGTCACGGAGTAGACGACCTCCTCGGCGGAGCTCGCGTCGCCGAGCCGGACCGAGCCGGCGTGGATCCGGCGCGCCTCCGCCTGGTCCCCCAGGCGCACCGACGTGCCGTAGAGGTCCTCGACCCTGGCCTTGGGCCCGATCTCGACCTCGCCGCCGACGAGGGGACCGCTAGCTCGGGACTTCCTCCCGAGGCGGATGCGGGCGGCCTTGAGGCCCAGGAGGGTCGCCACGGCACCCCCGACCTCGGCGTCGCCGGAGAGGATCGCCCGCTTCGCCTCGAAACGGCCCCCGACCTCCAGCTCGGCACCCTCCAGGGCGTCGCCCACGACGATCGAGCCGCCGACCTCCGCGCGGCCTTCCAGGCGGAGCGCGCCCTGGACCTCCAGCCGGCCGCCGACCTCGACGGCGCGACCGGCGGCGTTGCCCCCGATCGCCCCGAGCCCGCCGACCTCCAGTTGCCCGAACGTGAGGTCCCCGTCCGCCCCGAACCGTCCGCCGACCTCGACGTCCCCGCCCTTCGAGCCGGCGGCGAGGTCGGCGAGGCCCCCGACCGTCAGGGAGCCGAAGGTGAGGGGCGCGGTCGATCGGAACCGCCCGCCGACCTCGATCGACTCGCGGATCGTGCCGCCGTTCACCTGGGCGGAGCCTCCCGCCTCGAGTCGGTCGAGCTCGACCGCGCCGACCTCCATGCGGCCCCCGGTCTCCACGGAGCGGGCCGTGAGCTTGCCGACGAGCTGGAATCGGCCGCCCACGGAGACCCGTTCGGCCTCCAAGGTGGATTGGCCGTCGAGCGTCCCGCCGACCTCGACCTCCCGGGAGCGGATCGCCCCGGTGACCGAGAGGCGCCGGTCGACGTCGATCGACCGCGCGCTGAGCCCGCCCCGGACCTCCACGGAGCCGTCGTGGGCCTCGAGCTCCTCCTGGACCGTGACGTCGCCCTGGCAGGTGAGCTCCCCGTCCTCCACGCGCAGGTTCCGGCACTCCAGAGGGCCGCCGATCTCGGCGTCGCCGTCGCACCGGAGATCGCCCGCCACGACGAGCCGGCCGTCGACCTCGACACGGACCTTCGCCTCGAGCCGGAGGTCGCCGGCGACGGCCCCGAGACGGACGGTGCTCCCGCGCGGCACCCGTTGCTCGCTCACGGTTCCAGGAGGGGCCGGGGTTCCTATAGGCATGCCACACCACCGGTGAGTACCCCGCGTAGCGGGACCACGCAAGCGGATATGCCCCGGGGCACCTCCGCCGCGGATGGACGACGCGCTCGAGGCGGTCCGGCAGGAGGTGATCGCCTGCCGGCGGTGCCCCCGGCTCGTGGCGTACCGGGAGCGGATCGCCCGCGAGCCGAGACGAGAGTTCCGGGGTCAGCCGTACTGGGGGCGAGGGGTCCCCGGCTTCGGCGATCCTCGCGCACGACTCGTCGCCGTCGGGCTCGCGCCGGCCGCGCACGGCTCGAACCGGACCGGTCGGGTCTTCACGGGGGACCGCTCCGCGGCGTTCCTGGTCCGCGCGTTCCACACCGTGGGCTACGCGAGTCGCCCGACGTCCGTCGCCCGTGGCGACGGGCTCGTCTACCGCGACCTGTACCTTACCGCCGCGGTGCGGTGTGCGCCCCCGGGAAATCATCCGTCGCCGGCGGAGACCGAACGCTGCGCGCCGTACCTGGAGCGCGAACTGCGGCTGCTCACGGAGGCCCGGGCGATCCTCGCCCTCGGCGGGTTCGCCTGGACCGCCGTGCAGCGAGCCGCGACCACGGTCTGGGGCGGTCCCCCCGCCCCCCTGCCGTTCGCCCACGGAGCCTGCCGCGCCCTGGGGCCGGGGCGACCGCTCCTGTGGGCGTCGTACCACCCGAGCCCCCAGAACACCAACACCGGCAAGCTGACGTTGCCGATGCTCGTCGACCTCCTCCGCCGGATCCGGGCATCGTACGCCGACGGGGCGGTCGACCGATCGGCCCGGTGAGCAGCACGGAGGAGACGTCGGTGGGAGAGTTCGAGCTGCTGGAACGCGACGGGCTCGCCCGTCTCGGCCGATTGGAGACGCCGCACGGCCCTCTCGCGACGCCCGCCCTCCTACCGGTCGTCCACCCGGATCCGGAACGGCAGAGCTGCTGCCCCGAGGAGATGGCCCGACGGTGGGGCGTGCGGGCCGTGATCACCTCGGCGTACATCACCTGGAGAACCCCTCCGCTCCGGACCGTCGCGGAGCGCGACGGGATCCATCGCCTCCTCGCCTTCGACGGCGTGGTGATGACCGACTCCGGCGCCTTCCAGCAGCACGCCTACGGCTCGGTGGAGGTCGGGCCGGAGGAGATCCTCGATTTCCAGGACCGGATCGGGAGCGACATCGCGACGGTCCTCGACCTCTTCACGGAACCCGACGCGACGGAGGCGGAGGCCGCGCACGCCCTGGCCCTCACGGTGGAGCGCGCCGAGCGGGCGCGCGCGAGCCGTAGGGGTCTCCTCGCGGTCCCCGTGCAAGGGGGGGCGCACCCGGAGCTCCGGGCCCGCGCGGCCGCGGAGGCGAGCCGGCTCGGCGATATCCTGGCCGTCGGCGGCGTCGTGCCGCTCCTCGAGCGGTACCGCTTCCGCGACCTCGCGCAGGCGCTGGCGGCCGCGCGCCCGAACCTCGCCCCCGAGGCGCCGGTGCACCTGTTCGGCACCGGCCATCCGATGACGTTCGCCTTCGCGGCGTTGTTCGGCGTCGACCTGTTCGACTCGTCGGCGTACCACAAGTTCGCCCGCCGTGGCAAGCTCCTTCAGCCCACGGGGACCGTCGACCTGGAGGGGCTCCGCGAGGCGAGCTGCTTCTGCAGCCTCTGCAGCGAGCACCCCCTCACCGAGGTCGCGCGCTGGCCGACCGCCCCGCGCGAGGAGCAGCTCGCCCGGCACAATCTGCTCGTCTCCCTCGAGGAGGTCGGCCGCGTGCGCCAGGCGATCCGGGACGGCACGCTCTGGGAACTCGCCGAGCGGCGTGCGGCCGGCCACCCGGCCCTTCAGGCGGGATTGCTGGCGGCGATGGCCCGGCCCGAGGTCTTCTGGCCGACCGAACCGGAGGCGCGTCGCGCGTTCCGCGAGACCGGCCCCGGGAGCCGGGAACGCCCGGCGGTCCGACGCTTCCGCTCCCGGCTCGATCTGTACCGCGTCGGGCTCGGCTCGCCGAGGACGGTGCCCCGGATGCCCCTCACCCCGGAGTACCTTGCTCGACTTCCCGCGCAGGACCGCGACGGGGCCCTGATCGAGTGGGACACGCCGAGCCCGATCGGCCCGGTGCCGCTCGAGCTCACCGAACTGTACCCGGTGGGCCCGTACCTCGGCGTCGACGAGTTCGCCTCGCCGCCACCTCGCCTCGGTCCGCAGGAGCTTCGCCGTAACCTTCGGCCCGATCCGACGCTGGACGTGGATAGGGACTGGGAACCGACCTGGACATCCCGACAGATCGAGCGGCTCCTGCGCTGGACGTACGACCGGGCGGTAGCCGTCGCGCTCGCCCCGGAGCTTCGGGGAGAGCGTTCCCGGCGCACCGGAAGGCTGCGGCGTCTCACCGACGGCTCCGGACCCGCGTTCGTCGTCGGCAACGACGGGCTCCCTCGGCCGACGTTCCTCGGGGGCGAGCATCTCCACCGCCTCCTGCCCACCGGACGTGGCCGCGTCGTGGTCCACGCCGATGCCGTGCCGTTCGTGCGCGAGGGCCGTTCGCTGTTCTCCCGGTTCGTGGTTTCGGCCGACCCCGCGCTCGCCCCCGAGTCGAGCGCCCTCCTCGTCGACGAGGACGACCACCTGCTGGCGGTCGGGCGGCTCCAGCTCGCGCCGCTGGAGATGGGTCGCCTGCGGCGTGGGGTCGCCGTTCGGACGACCTCGCACCGGGCCTCCCCGGGAACGGCTCCCGAGAGCGCGGGGTCGGAGGAGCTCGACGAGGATGACGAGGACGAGCAGGGCCCGCCGGTCGTCCCGGAGTGAGCGAGGGCGCGCTCGAGGCACCAGGCTTTTTGCGGCGGGCGGCTGCTAGCGACGGAGCCCCGACGGGACGACGATGACGCTCACGCACCTGCTCCTTCAGCTCAGCAGCGAGGGCGCGGCGTACTCGGACATCGCCGAGGTGCTGGAGAGCCTCGGGTTCCGGCCCGAGACCGACGGCTACGACTTCGTCTACGACTGGGGCCGATCGGCGACGGTACGGGAGACCCTCGAGCTCGCGGACCGGATCCAGGCGGCGCTCAAGGGCTCCCGCGTCGCGTTCCGGATCGAGTCGTCGGAAGACTGAGGGAGGCGGCCCGCCGCCGCCATATATCCTGCCGTCCGCTCCGGAAGCCGTGGTCGTTCTCGGCATCGAGTCGACGGCCCATACCGCCTCCGTGGGCATCGTGGACGAGCGGGCTAAGGTCGTCGCTCTCGCCTCCGACATGCACCGCCCGGCCCAGGGTGGTATCCACCCCCGCGAGGCCGCGAACCACCATGTCGAGGTCCTGCCCGGCCTCGTCCGGCGCGCCCTCGAGGACGGCCGGGTCCGTCCGAGCGAAGTCGACGCGGTGGCGTTCGCCCAGGGCCCCGGGCTCGGGCCGTGTCTCCGGGCCGGGGCGACGGTGGCTCGGATGCTCGCGATGGCCTGGCAACGGCCGCTCGTGCCCGTCAACCATTGCGTGGCCCACGTCGAGATCGCCCGGGTCCTCAGCGGTCTCGACGATCCGATCCTGCTCTACGCGAGCGGCGGCAACACCCAGGTGATCGCCCACGCTCGCGGCCGCTACCGCGTCCTCGGCGAGACCCTGGACATCGGGATCGGGAACTTCCTCGACAAGCTCTGGATCGCCCTGGGGGGGACGTTCCCCGGAGGCCCCGAGCTCGAACGGGAGGCCCGGGAGGGCACGGAGCTGCACCCGTTGCCGTACTCGGTCCACGGCATGGACATCGCCTTCTCCGGGATGATGACCGCGGCCCTCGCCCTCCGCACCAAGGGGGTCTCTCGACCGGATCTCGCCTACTCGGTCGAGGTGACCGCCTACGGCATGCTCACCGAGATCACCGAGCGCGCGCTCGCCCACCTCCGCGGCGTCAGCGTCGTCCTCGGGGGCGGGGTCGCCTGCAACGAGCGCCTGCGCGGGATGGTCCGGACCATGGTCGAGGAGCGCGGCGGGACGATGTTCGCTCCGCCCCGGTCGCTCTGCGTCGACAACGGGGCCATGATCGCCTGGACCGGTCACCTGGCCCACCGCGCGGGGATCGCGGTCGCGGTCGAGGCGTCGGCCGTCGAGCCCCGGCAGCGTACCGACCACGTCGCCACCCCCTGGCGTCCGGCCGGCCCCCGGGGGCCGACCCTACCCGCGGCGGCCGCGGCGGCGGGCTAGATGGGCGGGGAGCCCGCGGAGCGGATCGACGCCCTGGTCGTGGGCGCCGGACCGGCCGGATCGACCGCGGCGTTCCGCCTCGCTGAGACGGGGCACCGCGTGGTCGTCGTGGAGGAGCACGCGCGCGTCGGCCATCCGGTCCAGTGCGCCGGGCTCGTGTCGTCCCGGGTGCTGGAGCTGTCGGGGGCGCGGTCGACGATCGTCCGCGAGGTCCGCGGAGCCTCGGTGTTCGGGCCGAGCCTGCGCCGCGTGGAGTTCCGGGCCGAGGAGCCGAGGGCCTTCGTGATCGACCGGGCCGGGCTGGACATCCACCTGGCCGATCGGGCCGCCCGGGCCGGAGCGGAGTTCCGGACGGGGACCCGGTTCGACGCGAAGGTGGCGGACGAACCGGGGGCCGTGCGAGTGCGGCTCCGCGGTCCGGACGGCGAGGCCGTCGACGTGCGCACCCGCCTTGTCGTCGGGGCGGACGGCGTCGCGAGCGCCGTCGCCCGCGCCTTCCGGCTGCGCCGGCCCGTGGAGATCCTGCCGGCGTTCGAGGCGGAGTTCCCGACGAGCCCGGGGGACCCGGACGTCGTCGAGGTCTACCTCGGGCGCACGATCTCGCCGGGGCTGTTCGGCTGGTGGATCCCGGACGGCCGGGGCGGGGCCCGTGTCGGCGTGGCGGCCGACGCGGACGGCACGCCGGCCCGGGTGTACTACGACCGGCTCCTCGAGGCCCTCGCCCGGCGGTTCGGCCGCCCGCTCGCCAACCCGACGGCGTTCGTCGCCTCGGGGATCCCGATCGGCCGGCTGCCGAGATGCGTCGGCCCGCGCGTCGTCCTCGTCGGGGACGCCGCCGCCCAGGTGAAGCCGCTCTCGGGCGGCGGGATCTTCACGGGGATGCGGGCGGCGGAGCACGCGGCGGCGGTCGCCGGGCCCGCCCTCGACGACGACGACCTGGGCGAGCGGCGTCTGGCGGAGTACCCGCGGCGGTTCGACGCGGAGCTGGGGGACGAGCTACGTCGGGCCCTCTACCTGCGGCGGGTGTACTGCCGGCTCTCGGACCGGGAGCTCGACGCGCTCGTCGACGTCCTGCGCACCAGCCACCTGGGGGGCACGATCGTCGCCTTCGGCGACATCGACTTCCCGACCCACGTCGCGCGTCAGCTGCTGCGCGAGTCGCCGGGGCTGCTGCGGCTGCTGCCGAAGGCGCTCGGGGCGTTCGTGCTGCCCGGGGCCGGCGCGGCGGCGGTGCCGGAGCTGGAGCCCGGTCCCTTGCGGAAGTAGCTCCAGGCGCCGACGCCGACGAGCACGAGCCCGACGGCGACCAGGGCCCCGATCGCGATCGGCCAGGACGACGGCGCCACGTACACCGCCGTCTCCGGCACGATCCCCGAGACCCCGAGGCGGGAGGCGTTCACCGTCAGGGAGCCGTTGGCGGACCCGGTGGCGTTCTGCCAGGCGGTCGCGCTGAACCAGCCCCGCGAGAGGAACAGGTAGGCGGTGTGGTTCGCCACGAACGCGAGCGACGTCCGGACGGCGTACGTCCCGGCGGGGGTCGCGGAGGAGGTGGCGACCCCCACCGAGCCGACGACCGACGACCCGGGAGCGAGGGTGCCGACAGTGACGTTCACCTCGAGGCCCGAGGCGGTCGCGTTCTCCAGGACCGGGGCGTTGGCGACGGGGACCGGGCCGACGGCGTCGCCGGGGTAGCCGTTGAGCGCGTACACCTCGAAGCCGAGGACGACCTCCCCGAGCGCGGCGAAGCTCGCGGGATCGGACAGTCGGTAGGCGATCGAGCCCGACGCGCCGGGACCGATCGACGGCGAGCTGAGGTTCGACAGGAGGAGCCGGTCGAAGGCGAGCGGGGCGGTCGGGTAGGAGGCCGCGCGGGCGGCCGGGACCGGGCCGAGCACGCCGACGACGGCCAGGAGGAGGACCACGGCGACCGCGCGAGCAAGCCCGGAGCCGCGCGCCCTAGGCACCGGGCTCCTCCGCGAACCGGCCGGTCTCGGCCATCGCGACGAGCCGGCGGATCCGCTCGAGCGCCTGCCGCCGACCCGCGACGCCGCCCGGCCCCAATAGGCTCGCGAGCGGTCCGGACGAGGCCGGCGGGAGTCGGGCCGCCTTGTAGATGGCGCGGGCGAGCGCGAGCGGGCGGCCCGTGAGGGCGACGGCCCGCTCGTCGGCGAGGAACTCCTCGCGCCGGGTCAGGCGCGAGGCGATCGCCGCGAGGATCGGGTCCCACCGCATGAGCCGGGCGACGGTGCGCAGGAACGTGAGGTAGCGCCCGTCGAAGTCCCGGACATGGCCGAGCTCGTGGGCGACCACGGCGGTCCACTCGTCCGGCGTGGCGACGTCCAGGAGCGCCTGGGAGACCAGGATCACCTCCTCCCGGTGCCACGGGAAGCGGCGGGAGGGCCGAAGCAGGGTGAACGTGAAGGCGTCCGGCCGGGCCGAGGCGTACGTGAGCAGGCGGACCGGCACGTCGGGTCGGGCGAGCCCCTGCGGCCACGGGAGGGGACGCGGGGCGAGGAGGCGCAGGAGGCCCCGCCCCACGGCCTGGCTGAGCAGGAACGCGACGGCGAAGACGCCGAAGGCGCCGAGCGCCCCGAGCTCCCAGGCGGGGGCGGCCCTTCCGGAGAGGAGGACGCTGGGGGAACGCACGACGCCGACGATCGCCTCGACGCCCCCCTCGGCGAGGAACCAGACAAGGAGCGTCGTCGCGAGGAGCGACCAGGCGGCGACGAGCATCACGGCGACCCGATAGACCGCGAGGGTCGTCCCGGCGTCGGGCCCTTCGGACCGCGGGACGTTCCCCGGCTCGGGCCCCGCGGTCCCGTCCATCGCCCTCTCGGGTCAGTCGAGCCCGAGCCGTCGGCGCAGGGCCTTCTCCTCGGACGGGTTCAACTTCGCGATCTCCTCGTTGAGGTGCACGACGCCGGCCGGGCCGAACATCGCGACGACGCCGCGGAGGATGTTCCTGAGGTATTTCTGCTCCACCTCCGCCGGGCGGTAGACGTACCGCTCGCCCCCCTGGCAGGCCTCGCGGCGTCGGCGTACGAGGCCCTTCGCGTAGAGGCGGGTCAGGATCGTCGCCACGGTCGTGTAGGCGACCCGGAGCCCCCGCTGCTCGAGGGCCCGGCGCACGTCCCGGGCCGGTCCCTCGCCGAGCTCGCGCAGCGCGAGCAGCACCTCCGTCTCCAGCGAGCCGAGCACGGCGCCTCTCGGAGCGTCGAGGGGGACCTGCGCCTTAACTCCGAGGTCGGACGGGAACGAACCAGTACGTACCGTAGGCGGCCGGAGCGGCAGGGAGAGGTCGACCGGGACGGGAGAAGCCTCACCGGCGCGATAGGGTTAACTCGCGAGTCCCCGTTCGCGCCGCTCGTGGCGACCCCCGCCGCGCCGCCGACGAGCATCGTCGACCTGGTCGGCAGGACGCCGGTCGTCCCGCTCCACCGGGTGACCGAGGGCGCGCCGTACCGCGTCCTCGCCAAGCTCGAGTTCCTGAACCCGGGAGGGTCGGTGAAGGACCGGATCGGCCTCGCCATGATCGCCGAGGCGGAGCGCGACGGCCGGCTCCGTCCGGGCGGAACGATCGTCGAGGCGACCAGCGGCAACACCGGCGTCGGGCTCGCCCTGATCGCCGCGGTCCGGGGCTACCGGATGATCTTCGTCATCCCGGACAAGATGAGCAGCGAGAAGATCCGGCTGCTCCGGGCCTACGGCGCCCGGGTCGTGGTGACCCCCGCCGGGGTCCCGCCGGACCACCCGATGAGCCACTACTCCGTCGCGCGCCGGCTCGCCGCCGAGACCCCGGGAGCCTACTACCCCAACCAGTACGTGAACCCCGGCAACCCCGACGCGCACTACCGCACGACCGGCCCCGAGATCGACCGCCAGCTCGGCCCCGGGCCCGCAGCGGTCGTCGGGACCGTCGGCACCGGGGGCACGATGAGCGGGATCGGGCGCTACTTCAAGGAGCATCGACCCGACGTCAAGGTCGTCGCGGTCGATCCCGTCGGCTCCGTGCTCACCGCGGCGTTCCGCACCGGTCATCCCGGCGTTGCGGTCCCGTACCTCGTCGAGGGGATCGGGGAGGACCAGGTCCCGAAGACGATCGACTTCCACCACATGGACGAGTTCGTCGAGGTCGGCGATCGGGAGTCGTTCCTGATGGCCCGTCGCCTCGCGCGGGAGGAGGGGTTGTTCGTCGGCGGCTCGTCCGGGGCGGCCGTCGCCGGCATGCTCAAGTGGCTCGCCCGCAAGCCGCTCCCCGAAGGGGCGTCCGTGCTGGTGATCCTCCCGGACTCGGGGGACCGGTACCTGTCGAAGTTCTACTCGGACGACTGGATGCGGGAGAAAGGGTTCCTCGGCGCCGGGGCGACGGCGCGCGAGATCGTCGACGCCAAGCGCGCCACGCCGGCGCTCGTCTCGGTCGAGCCGACGACCGTCCTTCGGGACGCCCTCGCCCGCCTGCGCGAGCTGTCGATCTCCCAGCTGCCGGTGCTCCGCGGCGCGGAGAGCGTGGGAACGCTCCAGGAGGACGAGCTGCTCCGCCGCGGCCTGGAGGACGCGACGTTCCTGGACCGGTCCGCAGCGTTCGCCCTCGGGCCCCCGCTGCCCGAGGTCTCGTCCGACGCGGCGGTCGCCGAACTCTTACGGACGCTGCGCGAGGAGCGCGCCGTGCTGGTGCGCGACCGGGCGAGCGCGAGGCCGATCGGCGTCTTGACGCGGGGAGATCTGGTGGGGTTCCTGTCGGAGGGGGAGGGCGCCCATGCGGTTTAACACCCGGCTCATCCACGACGCCCAGCCCCCGGACCCGCTCACCGGGGCGGTGAACCCGCCGATCTACCTCTCCAGCACGTTCCGTCAGTCAGCGCCGAACCGCCACCGGGGGTACGTCTACGGTCGGACCGGGAACCCGACCCGCGCGGTCCTCGAGGCGGCGCTGGCGGCGCTCGAGGGCGGCCGGGCCGGGCTCGCCTTCTCCTCCGGGCTCGGGGCCCTCACCACGCTGCTCGAGCAGTTCCCGTCGGGGAGCCGGATCGTCGCGGGGGACGACCTCTACGGGGGGACCTGGCGGCTGCTCGATCACCACCGTCGCCAGTTCGGCGTACGGGTCGAGTTCGTCGACCTCGGCGACCCCGCGGTCGTCGCCGAGACGCTCGCGCGCCCGGCGGACCTCGTCTACCTCGAGACGCCGTCCAACCCCCTGCTGCGCCTGGTCGACATCGCGGCGGTCGTCCGGCGCGCGCGGGCGGCCGGGGCGGTCGTCGCCGTCGACAACACCTTCGCGACGCCGGCCCTCCAGCGCCCGATCGAGCTCGGCGCCGACATCGTCCTGCACTCCACGACGAAGTACCTGGGAGGTCACTCCGACATCATCGGCGGGGCGCTCGTCCTCAAGGAGCACCGGGCGGCGGCCCGCTACGCCTGGCTGCAGAACGCCGTCGGGGCGGTCCCGAGCCCGTTCGACGCCTACCTTGTGCTCCGGGGCCTCAGGACCCTCGGGGTCCGCATGCGGGCCCACGAGGAGGCGGCCCGCGCGGTCGCCGAGGAGCTCGAGGGGCACCGCGGGGTCCGGCGGGTCTTCTACCCGGGACTGGCCTCCCACCCCCAGCACCGGCTCGCCCGACGCCAGATGAGCGGCTACGGCGGCATCGTCAGCGTGGAGCTGCGCGGCGGCCGGGCTCCGACCCTCCGCTTCCTCCGCCGTCTCAAGGTCTTCACGCTCGCCGAGAGCCTGGGCGGGGTGGAGTCCCTCGTCGACCACCCGGCGACGATGACCCACGCCAGCGTCCCCGAGGCCGAGCGGCTCGCGCACGGGGTGACCGACGGGCTCGTACGGCTCTCCTGCGGCATCGAGGACCCCGCCGACCTCGTCGACGACGTCCGCGGGGCCCTGCGGGGGACCTGAGCTTGCGCCGCCTGACCGTCTACGATTCCCGGACGCGGGAGACGCGCCTGTTCGCCCCGCTCCACCCGCCCCGCGTCGGCCTGTACGTCTGCGGCCTGACGCCGTACGCGCCGGCCCACATCGGCCACGCGAGGACGTTCGTCTTCTTCGACGTCGTCGCCCGGGCCCTCCGCCGCTGGGGCTACCGGCTGTTCTACGTCCAGAACGTGACGAACCTCGACGACAAGGTGATCGCGCGCGCGGCGCAGGACGGGGTCGACCCGCTGACCCTCGCCGAGCGGAACTTCGTCGCCTACCGGCTCGACATGGAGCGCCTCGGGGTCCGGTCCGTGAACTACTACCCGTTCGCGACGGACTACCTGGCCGAGATCGTGGCGCAGGCGCGGACCCTGGTCGACGCGGGCTACGCTTACCGGGCGGACGACGGCTCGGTGTACTACGCCGTCGGGAAGTTCCCGGGGTACGGGCGGCTCTCCGGGCAGAACCCCCAGGCGCTCCGGCCCGGGGCGCACGTCGAGGTCGACCCCCTCAAGCGGGCCCCCGAGGACTTCGCCATCTGGAAGGCGGCGACCCCGGGCGAGCCGTCGTGGGAGAGCCCGTGGGGGCCCGGCCGTCCGGGCTGGCACATCGAGGACACGGCGATCACGGTGAAGCTCCTCGGCGCCCGGTACGATCTCCACGGTGGAGGGATCGACCTGATCTTCCCCCACCACGAGGCCGAGGTCGCGCTCTCCGAGTCGGCGACCGGCGAGTCGCCGATGGTCGGCTACTGGCTGCACGGCGGGATGCTGCGCTTCGCCGGGGAGAAGATGAGCAAGTCCCTGGGGAACATCGTCGCGCTCTCGGAGGTGATCGACCGCTGGGGGGCCGGGCCCGTCCGGTTCTTCTTCGTCAACGCCCAGTACCGCAGTCCGCTCGAGTTCGACGCGGAGCGCAGCCTCGCGGAAGCGACCGAGGCGTACCGTCGGCTCGGCCAGCCGCTCGCCCGCCTGGACGAGCTGCTGGCGAGCCGGGGGCCCGACGCGCCGGGGGCCGAGCCTCCGCAGGGGCTGGCCGACGAGGCGTCGGCGCTCGTGGAGCGCCTCGACGCCACGCTCGCCCAGGACTTCGACACCCGAGGCGCGGTCGCCCTGCTGTTCGGATGGAGCCGGCGGCTCTCGGAGCTCCGGGCTCCCCTCGAGGAGCTTTCGGGATCGGCGATCGCGCGGCTCCGGGCGCCGTTCGACTGGGCCCGGGAGACGCTCGGCCTGTTCGAGGCGACGGCGGGGACGAGCTCGGAGGGCTGGTCGGAGATCGTCGGGGTGGCGATCGCGGCCCGGGCCCGAGCTCGGGCCCGGGGCGACTTCGCCGAGGCCGACCGGGTCCGCGAGGAGCTCGCGCGCGCGGGCGTCGAGCTCGAGGACGGGGCCGACGGCACCCGGTGGCGCCTCCGGCAGGGCGGCTGAGGCGGCCGTGCGCGGGTTCGGCTTCGCCGAGCACGGGGGTCCGGAGCGCCTCGGCTACGTCGACGTCCCCGAGCCGCCTCCGGCGCCCGGGGAGGTGCGGGTCCGGGTCCGCGCCGCCGCGTTCAACCGGCTGGACCGGTTCACGCTCGCGGGGATCCCGGGGGTCCGGGTCGACCTCCCCCACGTCCTCGGCTCGGACGGCGCCGGCGAGGTCGACGCCGTCGGCGAGGGCGTCGCCGACGTGAAGGTCGGGGCCCGGGTCCTGATCAACCCGGGGATATGGGACGGTACCTGCGAGGCGTGTCGGGCCGGCTCGGAGGCCCTCTGCCGCGAGTACCGGATCGTCGGCGAGCACCTCCAGGGCACCGCGACCCGCTTCGTCGTCGCCCCCCGACGCAACGTCCGGCCGCTGCCGGACGGTTGGTCGTTCCCCCAGGGAGCGGCGGCCCCGCTCGTCTTCCAGACGGCCTGGAGGGCGCTCGCCACCGTGGCCGGGCTCCGCGCCGGGGAGCGGGTGGCGATCGTGGGGGCCGGAGGCGCCGTGGCGACGGCGGCGGTCCAGATCGCCAAGCTGCTCGGCGCCGAGGTCGCCGTCACCTCGCGCTCCGCCGCCCACGAAGGTCCGGTCCGTCGGCTGGGCGCGGACGCGTTCCTGCGGACCGACGAGGCCCACCCGCTCGATCGGGTCCTGTGGGAATGGAGCGGGAAGAAGGGGGTCGACGTGATCTTCGACTCCGTCGGCGCGCCGACGCTGCCGCTCTCCGTCCGCGCCGTCGCGCGGGGGGGCCGGATCGTGGTGATCGGGGCGACCGCCGGACCGCGGGCCGAGATCGACGTGCGGACGCTCTTCTGGCGCCAGGCGTCGATCCGGGGGAGCACGATGGCCGGGGCCCGGGAGTTCGACGACGTCCTCGGACGCCTCGCCCGCGGCGAGCTGCGTCCCGTGGTCGACGCGACGTTCCCGTTCGAGGACGGCGTCGCCGCCTTCGCGCGGACGGACGCCCCCGACCGCTTCGGCAAGGTCGTGCTCCTGGGCCCCCCCGATTGACCGCCCCCGGCGACGGCCCGGAACGGCGTGAAATTCCTCGTGGCATTTAAATAGGGGAACCCCGACTGTTCACGCTCGTGAGCGCTCTTCGACACGAGCCTCTCGCGCCGAGAGGCCCGGTCCGCGCCGTGCGCCGAACGGGATTCCTGCTCCTCGCGGTCGTGCTGATCGCGGGGCTTTCGCTCTCCGCCTCGGTGCTGTGGGTCGGCGACGGCGCGCGGAACGCCGCCGGCGCGAGCACCGCGCCGAGCTCGGCCGCCGTCCCGGGGACGACCGTCGCGGCGGTGTCGCCCGACGCGGGCGCCACCCACGGCGACCTGAACGTCACCAACGACGAGACGTTCTACATCCCGGGCGTCGCCCCGCCCGCGGTCCCGAGCACGTACTACCAGGGCGGCAACATCACGGTCCAGTCCGGAGGGACCCTGATCGTCCACAACGTCACCCTCTCGTTCGTCCAGTTCGTCGGCGACACCGGCACCCCACTGACCCGCCTTTCCCACGTCTTCCACCTGACCGTCAAGCCGGGCGGCAAGGTCTTCTTCGGCAACGCCACGCTGACGTCGGACCTCTTCTCCGTCAACCCGTACCCGAAGCTCGACATCGTCGACGACGGCTCGCTCACGTTCTACCGCTCGAACATCGAGACCGGGGGCTTCCTGAACGTCGGCACGGACGGCGTCCTCACGCTGAACTCCTCCCGAATGGGCTCGAACCCGTCGATCTCGGACCTCGTCCTGCCGAGCTCCATCGTGGGGGATGCCGGGTTCGCCCCGACGCTCAACGTGTCGGGGGGCGGCACGGCGAACCTCTTCTCCAGCGTCCTCACGGACGTCTACGGCGACGACCTCCAGACCAACGGCAGTCCCAATCCGTTCCCCCTCGACACCCCCGAGGAGATGCCGATCTCCGGCGGGGTCTCGACCGACGTCTTCACGACCCCGACGGATCCCGCCAGCCTCACGCAGGATTACCTCTACCCGAGCGGGATCGGCGGCGGAGAGGTCACCTTCCTCTACGACGACACCAACAACGCGAGCACGGGCAACACGTCCCTGAGCCTGACCCTGACCTACGACGGTCATGGCTTCCTGCTCGGCACGTACCTGTTCGTCTCCGGGACCGCCGGCGAGATCAGCTACCCGTTCCCGTCGACGCTGGACAAGCTGGTCAACGACACCGGCGGGATGATGGGCTGGCTCAACCGCAGCGGGGACTTCGACCTCGCGTCGCAGATCTCCGTCGGCTTCACCGGCAGCGGTCCGTCGGTGGAGATGCCCGTGCTCTCGATCCAGCCGTTCGCGCCGCTCGACTTCGGCGAGAACGTCAACGGCACCGGCAGCGTCCTCAACGCGGTCAACACCTACATCGGGCTCGACTTCCCTCCGTTCGGCACCCTCGCCTGGCTCGACCACGAGCTCAACGTCACCAACGGCTCGACGGCGTACCTCGCGAACCTCACGGTCGCCGGCGAGCTCCAGAACGGCACCTCCCAGGCCGGCTACGGCGCGATCGTCCCGGACGACGCGAGCCACGCCTACCTGTTCCGCTGGGCCGACGTCATCACCTACGGCAAGAACGGCATCGAGCGGGTCCCGGGCTCGACCGTCACCGCCGACTACGCCTACCCCACGCCCCAGCTCGACAACCAGACCGCCAACAACCTCGTGCACAACCTGAGCACCTACGACCCGGCGATCTGGGGGTACGTCCAGTACTGGGACAGCTACGAGGGCGATCCGGCGTACGGGGAATCGGGCCCCAGCGGGGTCGCCTCGATCCTCGTCGCCTCCAACAACATCTACGGTCAGAGCACCCCGGACGGCGACTACCTCGGGGACTACCACGTCATCGTCAGCCCGCCGGCCGGCTACGGCACCGCCCAGGCGTTCACGGGCCTGGTGAGCGCCTACCCGCTCGGCGTCGCCTTCGACTCCGCCGGCTACGGGCTGCCGGACGTCTGGGGCAGCCTCACGTTCCCGCTGTTCTACGCCGACGCCGCCTTCTCGGCGCACAACGGCATCGTCGTCACGGCCGACAACGTCACGACCACGACGTTCCGCATCGGCGCGCTGCTCGTCGTCGACGTCAACGTCTCCGACAGCGGCGCCGCGACGATCCAGAGCCTGTCGGGCAGCCTGAACTACGGCTCGCCCGAGGGGCCGACCCTCGCCACGGTCCCCACGGAGTCGACCCACCTCACCGCGCCCGGCCAGAACGCCACCCTCACGTTCACCTGGCGCGTCAACGACACGATCGTCGGCCTCCAGCAGGCGGTCGTCACCACGAACCTCTCGCTGACCGTCACCTGGAACCAGGACCTCGCCAACGAGAGCGGAGGGTTCCTCCAGGCGCTGGAGGAGGTCCACATCCAGCCGAGCAACGTCCGCGTCGCCGACGTGAGCATCCCGCCGACGAAGCTCACCGCGACGGTCCGCTACCTCACCACGGGCGAGGTGATCTACAACGGCAGCTACGCCTACAACCTCCAGCTCGTCGCGACGTCGGGGTCGTCGACCGTCGTCCTCGCCGGGGGCTCGTTCGCCCCGGCCGCCAAGGAAGGCCACCCGGCCGGCTTCAGCCTCTCCTGGACCCCGAGCCTGCTGACCCAAGGCAAGGGGTACACCCTCACCGTGGTGGCGTCGTACAACGGCGTCGTCACGAACTACACCATCGGCACGCCGGGGTCGTTCGTCGTCCCCGCCCCGCCGGTGTCGAGCCTCTTCACCCACAAGTACCTCGGGCTGCCGCTCTGGCTCTGGATCACGATCGCCGCGGCGATCGTCGTCGCCGCGGTCGGGTTCCTGCTCCTCACGCGGCGCCAGGCCGCCGGCAAGCTCGTCGAGTGCGGCGAGTGCGGCAACCTCGTCCCCGAGGACGCCAAGACCTGCCCGAAGTGCGGCGCGGAGTTCGAGTCCGACGTCGTCCGGTGCAGCCGTTGCTCGTCGACGATCCCGGCGTCGTCCAAGTTCTGCCCCGAGTGCGCCGCCCAGCTCCTCGGCAAGCCCGGGGAGGGCGCGGAGGATCCCGAGCGCCAGGCGTACGCCGACTTCACCGAGCGGTTCCGCGCCGAAGCGAAGAAGGAGCTCGGCGAGAACTACGGCGAGGGGGCGTTCTGGGACTGGTGGAAGCGCCAGCCGTCGTACACGCCGTTCAGCCAGTGGAAGATCCAGCAGGGCCAGGGGACCGCGCGCACCGGCATGACCGCGCCGCCCCCGCCGAAGAGCCCGCCGAGCGGCGGGGCGGCGGCCGGCGCGCCCGCCCAGCGACCCCGCC
>JASIDM010000170.1 GCA_030044695.1 Thermoplasmata archaeon | reverse complement strand
CGGGGCGATCCGGGTCGTCCACGCCGGCGAGCCGTTCCCGATCTTCGCCGACCAGACCGAGGAGTTCCGGCTCGACCAGCGCCACCTGGTCGTCCGCTCCCAGGAGCACGTCGCCACGTTCCGCGTGAAGGCCGAGCTGCTGCGGGCCTTGCGGGAGTTCCTGGCCCGCGAGGAGGTCCTCGAGATGACCCCGCCGGTCCTCTCGGGGAACGCCGCGGAGGGCGGCTCGGAGGCGTTCCAGATCGACTACTTCGGCCGGCCGGGGTACCTCTCCCAGACGGCCCAGCTGTACCTCGAGGCGCTCCTGTTCCCGAACGAGCGGGTCTACGCCCTGACCCCGTCGTTCCGCGCGGAGAAGTCGAGGACCCCGCGCCATCTCACCGAGTACCTCCATCTCGAGGTCGAGCTCGCCTGGTGCGACCTCGCCGAGCTCCTGGCGTTCGAGGAGCGGATGGTCGTCGACGTCGCCCACGCCCTCGCCGAGCGGCGTCCGGCGGAGCTGCGCGCCCTCGGCCGCCCGCCCGAGGAGCTCCTGGCGGTCCGCGCGCCGTTCCCGCGGCTGCGGTACGCCGAGGCGATCGACCGCCTCGCGAGCCAGGGCTTTCCCGTACGCTGGGGCAGCGACCTCGGCACGGCCGAGGAGCGGGCCCTCACGCTCGAGGAGCGGCTCCCGCTGTTCGTCACGCACTTTCCGAAGGAGCTGAAGGCGTTCTACATGCTCCGCTCGCCGGACGATCCGAGGACCGTGGAGGCGGCGGACCTCCTCGCGCCCGAGGGGTACCACGAGATGATCGGGGGCTCGTGCCGCGAGACGGACCTCGCCGAGATCACGAGCCGCCTCCAGCAGCAGGGGATCGACGTCGAGGCGTACCGGTGGTACCTCGACCTGCGCCGGCACGGCAGCGTCCCGCACGCCGGCTTCGGGCTGGGCGTGGAGCGGATGCTCCGCTGGATCCTCCGGCGGGAGCACATCCGCGAGACGACGCCGTTCCCGAGGACCCCGTCGCGCTTCACCCCGTGAACCGACGGCCCGCCGCCGTCGGGCCGGTCCGCTGAGCAAGATTCAAGTGCGACCGAGCCCCTTGACGTTCGCTCGCTCATCGGGGGCCCCAGCGTGGCAACGGACCAAGGGTCGGACCGGCGAGCTGAGCGTACGCCGCCGGGCTCGGAGAAGGCCGGCGCCGCGGAGCGTTCGCCGACCGAGACGTCCGTGGAGCGCGTGACGCACCAGGATGTCGGGGCGATCTGCTCGCTGTACAAGAAGGTCTGGGAGTCCGAGGCCGGTCTGCCGACGGACCTCGTGAAGGCCTGGCAGCCGAGCCCGCTCGAGTTCACGAGCTGGATGGAAGGGGTCACCTACTTCGCCGCCCGGCGCAGCGGCCATCTCATCGGGATCGTCGGCTGCGAGCTCCGCCGCGGCGCCTGTCGGCTCGTCCACCTCGCCGTCGATCCGGACGGACGGCGCCAGGGGGTCGGGGCCGCGCTCGTGACCGCCGCCGTCGACTGGGCGCGCCGCTCGGGGGCCGGCGCGGTCTGGGCCGATCCGCTGGCCCGGTTCCAGGCGTGCGGCCACCTCTTCCTCCAGCTCGGCTTCTCGGAGAGCGGCGTGCTCCACCGCCACGAGTCCGGCGAGGACGTCCGGCTCTTCGAGCGGGTCCTCTAGGACCCCTCGGCCGAGGGGCTCCCGGCGCGCGGGGCCGCGAGGGAGCTTCGCGCCAGCCCCCGAGCCTCGGTGAGCGCGCGCAGGCGGCGGATCCCTTCCTCGGCGCGACCGTCCAGCACGGAGCGCACGGCGACCGCGAGCTCGCGGGTCTCGGCCTCCGCGGGAGCGCCCGACGGACGGCCGGTCGCGAGCCGGTCCCCGAGCCGCGCGACGTACTCCGGGAGCGCCTCGGTCGTCCGGGTCACGGCGCGGGAGCGCAGGAGCCGCAGCCGTTGCTTCAGCGACGCGAGCCGACCGGTCCGCAGCTCACGCTCCAGCTCGGTCGCGACCTCGGCCGGCTCGCCGGGGTCGACGAGGCCCAGCGCCTCGAGGTCCCGCAGGAACGCGAGCAGGTGCTCGAGGTCACCGCGGGCCTGATCGAGGTGGCGTTCCTTGAGGGAGACGACCCGGTCGACCTGCTGGAACGTGGCGAGCGCCTGGGCGATGTCCCCGAGGCGCGCGGCGTGGACCGCGTCCTCGACCTGGCTGTGCTCCAGGCGGCTGTCGACGGAGTACGCCTCGAGCCGGCCGATCCTCGAGTTCGTCCGCTCCTCCCAGCGGTCGAACGCCTCGGCGATCCGGCGCTGGGCGAGCCGCTCCACCGCCCGCACGACCTCGGCCCACGGCTCCGGGCTCCGCGCCCGGGCGGCGGCCTCCTGCGCCCACGCCGGCAGGTGGGGGACCCCGACGCCGAGCGGCTCGGCCGCCTCCGACCACTGGGCGAGGCGGGCCAGCCGACGGTTGAGCTCCGTCGCGAAAGGGTTCTCCGTCGTGGAGGCCGCGCGTCGCGGCGCCGAGCCCGCGGCGGGAGCGGTGCCCTCCCGCGCCCCCCGCGAGCCTCCCGGGGGATCGGTGGAGGCGCCGCACGCCGGGCAGGCCAACGTCCCCGAGGGGAGCACCGCCCCGCACGTTCGACAGGTCCGGAGCCCCGCCATCCTCGACGACCGACGACCAAGGGCGGCGGACGCTTAAGTCGGTCGCCGGGGGCGGCGTCCGCGGCCTTCGGCCCGTCCGCCGGTCCCCCGGGGGATGCAGGGGGTGAGATTTGAACTCACGAACTCCTACGAGACCAGGACCTCAACCTGGCGCCTTTGACCAAGCTGGGCCACCCCTGCGCGACCCGCGGCGCGGCTACCCGACCCGAGCGATAACCCTTTTGCGCGGGGCCATCGCCGACGGCCGTGCCGGCGCGGCCGGGGATCACGGAACGGACAAAGGCCTTGTAGGCCGTACCTGTGCCGCGGCGCCATGGACTCCGAGGAGGCGCGGGGACCGGTCGTGTTCATCGGCCTCAAGCCGACGATGACCTACGTCTTCCAGGTCGTCACCCAGCTCAACTCGGGGGCCGGCCCGGTGGTGGTCAAGGCACGGGGGAACGCCATCGGCAAGGCCGTCGACGTCGCGGAGGTCGTGCGCCGCCGCTTCCTCGAGGGCCAGGTGGAGGTCGGGCCGATCTCGATCGAGACGGAGCGCCTGACGAACCGCGAGGGGCGGGAGGCCAACGTCTCGTCGATCGCGATCCCGCTCACGAGGACCGGGCCGCCGCTGCCGCCGGAGAAGGTGGCCGCGGCGCCCGAGTGAGCCGCCGCACGACCCAGGTATCCGCCCAGAGATCCCCGACCCGCTGTCGCTCGCGCGTCGCCGCGATCATGGCGATGCCGACGGTCCCCGCCAGGCCGACCCCGACGAGCACGACGGCGCCGATGCTGACGATGGCGAGCGTACCGGCTCCCACCCCGAACACCCCCAGGCTCGCCCCGGCGGGGATCCCGCGCATCGCCACGGCCAGGGCGAGGGCGAGCCCGATGGCGTACAGCGTCATCACCGGCAGGAGCGGGGCGTTGCGGGTGAGCGCCGCGACCCCGCCCGGTCGGGCCAGGGCGCGATCGCGGACCTCGAGGCCGAGCAGCGCCTTGCCGACCGTGGTGCCGGTCCAGTGCTCGCCGGCGGCGAGGTAGACCAGGGCGATCGCCACGAAGCCGTAGATCGCGGCGTTGAACGGCACCGAGGCGAGCAGCGCGTTGAGCCCTCCCGCCGTGAGCAGCGCGATCCCGGCGAAGACGGCCGCCCCGGCGACCCCGAGGAGCGCCGCGTCGACGGCGAAGGCGGCGAGGCGCTCGGCGATCGACGCGAACCGGGGGCGCTCGATCGCCTCCCCGAGGCGGACGAGCGATCGTGCCGTGGCGAACGCCCTCCAGGCCTCGGTCGGCTGGTCCGAGCCGGCCCTCGCCATGCTCTCCAGGTTCGCCTGGTCGCTCACGACCCAGCCGGGGACCGGCAGACCGATCCAGGGCCGCTGGGGGTCCGGGACCGGCGAGCCCAGGAGCCGGTGCGCCTCGAGGGCGGCCCCTCGGGCCGCCGCGGCGGACGCGGTGAGGGACGCCGTCACCGACCCTTCGCTCGCCATCGCGAACGCCGCCCGAAGGTCCCTTCCGGGGCTCGGCGCGGGCGGCGGGAGCGGCGTCCCCACCGGGGCGAACCCTCGCCGCAGGAGGCGGTGGGCGCCCCAGGCCCCGAGCAGCCCTAGGAACGCCGAGAGGTAGACGAGGTCGAGCACGCCGGCGCCCCCGATGGCGTAGAGGCCGGCGGGACCGGTCCCGTAGAGCGGCGGCTGCCACAGGACGTCTGCGCCGAGGACGACGCCCCACGCGGCTGCGAAGAACGACGCCGTCAGGGCGAACGCCGGGGCCCCGGGGAACAGACGGGGGCCGAGGAGGACGGCCACGCCGCCGACGAGGATCGGCGGGACCAGATAGTACGGGAACCCCTCCGCGATGCCGACCCCAGGGATCGCCGTCGATCCCGCGAAGGTGAGGACCGCCACCGCGGTCGTGAGGCCGAAGATCCCCGCTAGCCCGCGCGCGCCGGACCCCTCGCCCCGGCTCGCGAGGACCACGATCGCCGTCGCGGCGGAGGCGACGAGCGTGACGAGCCCCAGCTCGGTCGCCCACGGGCCGATCCGCAGCGAACGGGCGACGGTCGCGAGCGCGCCGTCGTCGGCGAGCCCCACGACGCCGAGCAACGCGGCCGTCTCGATGCCGAGCGGCAGGAACAGGCGGCCGACGATCCGGCGCAGGGCGGGCTCGATCCGCTCGAGGGCCAAGGCGCCGACCAGCAGCGGGAAGACCCCGCCGGCGAAGCTCACCGCGAGGATGTCATCGGAGACCGGCACGATCGGGAGGAGGGCGAACGAGGCGAGGATCGCCCCCGGTAGGAGCAGCCAGAAGGTCGTCCGACCGAGGCCGAGGCTCTCCGCGAACTCCGGGTGCCCCCACGAGACGCCGAGGAGGAGCGCCCAGGCGACCCCCGGGACGGCCGTGGAGACCGCGATCGACGCGATGTCGAAGGTGAGCGTCAGGGAAGCGACCACGTGCGGCCCGCTCGGTTCCGTTACGGACACGCCTCCCCACCCCAAATCCTCTCCGGGCGATGGGGCGACGGCCGCCCGAGCCTGACGGCGTCGCCTGCGGAGCGTTCCCCATCGATCGAGCCGGCCGGGCGTGCCGTCCCCTCGGACCCGGACGCGGAAGAGGTAAGATGCTCGAGCGGCTCCAACGGTCGAGCCGGGGGCGAACGGTCCGGGGCCCTCCTCCCCGCTCGGAGGCGCGGGGGAGGGGCCGAGGTCCTACCTTCCGGAGGACGGGGCGGCAGCGGTGAGCGCGGCGGGGGATCGCAGGCTGGGGGCGGCGCTCGGCCTGATCGGGGCCGTGCTGCTCGCGCTCGGAGGGCTGGTGGACCTGGCCCGGGGCCTCTGGGACCTCGCCGTTCGGCATGGCCTGAGCACGATCCCCGCCGTCGACGAGGGGATCGTGGCGATCGTGGTCGCCTTGCTGGTGGGGGTCTTCGCCGTGCTCGGCGGACTGAGATCGGAGGACCGCGCCATGGTCGCCGGGGTCGTCCTGATCGTGATCGCGATCGTCGGTTGGCTGGCTCTCGGCTTCGGCTCGGGGCTGCTCGCGATCCTGGCGACGGTCTTCATCGTCATCGCCGGCGTGGTGTTCCTCGCGAGCGGGCGGTAGGCCGGCCTCCCGGCCACCGGACGACGTCGGAAGGGAAACCACGGGCCGCCGTCGGCCGCGCCGCGAACCTTTTTCTCGGCACCCTCCCTCCGAACGCCGTGGCCGAGGTCCGCGTGGAAACGGACTCCCTGGGCCGGCGCGAGGTCCCGGCGGACGCGTTGTGGGGGATCCAGTCGCTCCGGGCCAAGGAGAACTTCCCGGTCAGCGGCCTCGGGACGTCGCGGCACCTGAAGCGGGCCTACGCTCTCCTCAAGCTGGCGTGCGCGCGGGCGAACGTCGCCCGAGGCGGGCTCGACGCCGGCCCCGGCCGGGCGCTCGAGCAGGCGGCCGAGGAGATGGCCGCCGGACGCTTCGACGACCAGTTCGTGGTGGACGTCTTCCAGGCCGGGGCCGGCACGTCGCTCCACATGAACGTCAACGAGGTCCTCACGAACCGGGCCCTGGAACTGCTCGGCCAACCTCGGGGGGACTACGCGACGCTGAGCCCGAACGACCACGTGAACCGCGGGCAGTCCACCAACGACACCTTCCCCTCGGCGTCGCAGGTCGCGACGCTGTTCGCGCTCGGCGAGGTGCGGCGGTCGGCGGGGGTGCTGATCGCGAGCCTCCGCGCGAAGAGCGTCGAGTTCGCGGCCCTGGCCAAGGGGGGCCGGACCCACCTCAAGGACGCGATGCCCGTGACCTTGGGGGCGGAGTTCGGGGCGTACGCCACGGCGTTGGAACGGGTCGTCGGATCGCTTCCCCCGGTCGAGCACGCCCTCGCGGAGCTCCCCCTCGGCGGGAGCGCGGTCGGCTCCGGGGTGAACTCGCTCCCGGGGTTCCGCGCGCTGGCGATCCAGGAGTACGCCCGGGTCAGCGGCCTTCCCCTGGTGGCGGCCCGGGACCCGTTCGAGGCGATGCAGAGCCGATGGCCCCTCGCGGCCGCCTCGGCCTGGCTTCGGACGCTCGCCCTCGAGCTGATCCGGATCGCCAACGACCTGAGGCTGCTGTCGAGCGGGCCGGCGACCGGCCTGGACGAGATCCGCCTCCCGGAGATCCAGCCCGGATCGTCGATCATGCCGGCCAAGGTCAACCCGTCGGCGGCGGAGTGCCTCACCATGGTCGCCTTCCATGTCGTCGGGGCGGACGCCGCGACGGCGTACGCCGTCCAGGCCGGCCAGCTCGAGATCAACGTGATGATGCCCCTCGCCGCCTACGAGGTGCTGTTCTCGGCCGAGATCCTCGCGAACTACCTGCCGGTGTTCGCCCGAAGCTGCGTCGACGGGATCCGCCCGAACCCGGAGCGGCTCGACCGCTACCTGCTGGGCTCGACGGCGCTCGCGACGGTCCTCACCCCCCGCCTCGGCTACCTGAAGGTCGCCGAGCTCCTCCACGAGGCGGAGCGGACCGGCCGCCCCGTGCGCGAGCTCCTCGTCGAGCGGGGGCTCCTGTC
Source organism: Thermoplasmata archaeon (assembly GCA_030044695.1). Taxonomy (GTDB): domain Archaea; phylum Thermoplasmatota; class Thermoplasmata; order Lutacidiplasmatales; family UBA184; genus Lutacidiplasma. Next base: position 12,831 of record JASIDM010000170.1, on the reverse strand, counting down.
GGCGGCGGAGGTCCAGGCGCTCCTCGGCGAAGCGGCGCTCCGGCGGCTCGCCGAGCCGGTCCCGTGAGGCGGCGGCCGACGGGACCGACGCACCGCCGCCCGCTCGCGAGGCCCCGGCCGTGACGTCCGTGGAGGAGACCGCGGTGGCCCTCGGGAACCCCGCGAGCGAGGAGTTCCGGCGGGCGGTCGGGGTGCTGGAGAAGGTCGGCCTGACGCAGTACGAGGCCCGCGCCTACATCGCGCTCGTCGCGCGGGGGGTGGGGGACGCCGCCGGCTTGGCCGCGGCGGCCGGCATCCCTCGAACGAGCGCCTACAAGGTCCTGGAGTCCCTCGCGACGAAGGGCTACGCCCAGCCGACCGGGGGCAAGCCGATCCTGTTCCGCCCGACGCCGCCGCTCGACGTCGCCGAGACGCTGAAGGCGGCCGTCCAGGAGGTGTTCGAGCAGCTCGCCCAGCTCCACCGGGTCGTCGCCGAGCACGGCGAGCCCCAGCTCGTCTACCTCCTCAGCGACCGGGAGAAGGTGGTCGCCAAGATCGGGGACCTGCTGGACCAGTCGACGCGCACCTTCATCCTCACCACGCCCCAGGTCGCCGAGCTGCGGGACGGCCTCGGCAAGAAGATCCAGAGCGCCGTCAAGCGTGGGGTCCATGTCACCTTCGTCACGGCGGCGCTCCAGCGGCTCCCCGAGGGGGTCGAGCACGTCGCCCGGGAGAACCTCCTGGCGACCGAGGTGCTGGCCGACGGCGAGCACGCCCTGCTCGCCGCCCCGGGGCTCGATGCCTGCGGGTTCACCGACAATCCGATCCTGATCGCCCACCTGAAGCAGTTCCTCGAGGTCGTCCTCGACAAGGGGCCCGAGACCCCGCCCGCCTAGCGGGCCCGGACGCGAGCGCCGGATGTCCGTACGCCGCGCCCCGCCGGCCGAGCGGGTCCGCGACCGGCTGCGGCGGGTCGCCGGCGATGGACCGGCGGCGGCGATGCCGCGGGGGTACCAGCGGTTGGGCCGGGTCCTGCTCCTCCGCCTCCCGCCGGCGCTCCTGCGCTACGGGCCGACGATCGCCGAAGCCTGGACGGCCGAGCTGGGCGTGGAGGCCGTGCTCGCCCACGACGGACCGATCGCGGGCGAGCTACGTCGTCCGCAGGCGCGTCTGCTGGCGGGTACCTCGACCGAGACCGAGGTCGTCGAGCACGGCAGCCGCTGGCGCCTCGACGCCGCGCGGCTCATGTTCGCGGCGGGGAACCGGACCGAGCGGCTCCGCTTCGCGCGGCTCGTCCGGCCGGGCGAACGCGTGGCCGACCTGTTCGCCGGCATCGGCTACTTCACCGTCCCGGCCGCCCGCGCGTGTCCCCACGCCCGGTTCGTCGCCGTCGAGAAGAACCCGGTGGCGTTCGAGTATCTCCAGCAGAACCTCGCCCTGAACGGGATCGCCGGGCGGGTCCTGGCCGTCCCGGGGGACAACCGCGAGGTCGCGCTCGAGCCCGGTGGGTTCGACCGGGTCCTCCTCGGCTACCTCCCCAGCGCCCTGCCGTGGGTCCCCCGCGCCGTGGAGCTGCTGGCGCGCCGGGGCGGGACCGTGCACGTCCACCTCGTCGCCGACGCGAAGCGGGCCCGCCTCTCGGCGGTCGACGCGGTGCGAGAGGCTCTCGTGCGGGCCGGCGCCGTCCCGCGGGGGCCCCTCACGGCCCGCGAGGTCAAGCCGTACGGCCCCGGGCGGGCCCATGTCGTCGTCGACGCGCCGGTCGACCGTGCCTAGCGCGCGGGGACGGAGCGGGCGGCCAGCGTCCGCATCGTCTCCGGGAACGCGCGAGCGAACCGCTCGATCTCGGCGGGCGGGTTGGAGAAGGAGATCCGCACGAACCGCCCCCCGTGGGCCGGGGAGAGGTAGCTCCCCGCCCGGACGAACACGCCATGATGGCGCAGGAGTTCCTCCTGGATCGGCTCGGGACCGATGCCGGTCGCGCCGACGTCGAGCACGGTCATGTTGGCGCGCGAAGGCGCGATCGGCACGGTGACCCCCGGCACGCTCCGCCCGACGTCGTGCACGCGGGCGCCGTTCGCCCGCGTCGTGCGGACGACCTCGCCGATCCAGGACCGCTTGGTGCGCAGGGCGGCGCGGGCGGCCAGCTGGGCGAAGACGTTCACCCCGAGGTCGTTGGTGTTGTACCTCGCGATGCGCTTCGCCAGCTCCGGGACGGCCGAGAACCCTCCGAGGCGCATCCCCGCGAGCCCGCAGTTCTTCGAGACCGACCAGATCGTGACCGTCTGCTCCGGGGCGAACGTCCCGGCGAGGGCATGGCCCTCCGAGAAGTCCCGGTACGTCACGTCGTTGATCAGCGTGAGACGACGGTCGTGCGCGATCTCGGCGAGGGCCCGGACCTCCTCCCGCGGGTAGCCGGAGCCGAGCGGGTTGAGCGGATCGATGAGGAGCAGCATCTTGGTGCGAGGGCCGATCTGCTCCTGGACCACGTCCGCCGTGAGGCGGTACGGGGGCCGGTAGATGTCCGGGCAGACCGGCTTGGCGCCGGCGAGCTCGATGAACCGGTGGATGATCAGGTAGCTCGGATCGGAGGCGACGACCTCGTCGCCGGGCCCGAGGAGCGCCCGCATGGTCATGTAGAGCGCCTCGGTGCCGCCGGAGGTCAGGAACGGCGGGGCGCCGTCGAGGCCGAGGTCCTCCCGGACCAGGTCGAGGAGCTCCGGGTCGCCGGCGGCGAACGGGTACCCCTCGTACCGCCGCTCGGCGATCGCCTCCTCCAGGGCGCCGCGGACGACCTCCGGCGGGACGAGATGGTTGGTGTTCTGGCTCAGCCAGACGACCTCGCGACGGTGCGCGTGGGCATAGCGGAACGCGTCGAACGGCTCGGGCACGCCCGTCGAGGGGAGCTCGCCCGCTTAACGCCTTGCGTCAGCTCCGCCCGACGCCCGGCTGAGGTACGCCCGCACGATGCCGAGCGACATCGGGACGACCCGGGTCTCGGGGAAATCCGCTTCCGCGAACAGCTCCACCAGCCGGGACGGCGGGGGCAGGGTGCGCAGCGACTCGGGCAGGTAGCGGTAGGGTCCCTCGCGCGCGAAGGCGCGGCCCAGGATCGGGACCGCGTGGTCGAAGTGCGCATGGAAGATCCGAGCGACGATCGGCGAGGACGGTTCGGAGACCTCGAGCGTGAGGAGCGTTCCGCCCGCGCGCAGCACCCGTCGCAGCTCGCGGAACGCGAGGAGGGGGTCCGGGAGGTTCCTCAGGAGGAACGCGCTGGCGGCGACGTCGAAGGCGCCGTCGGGGAACGGAAGCCCCGTGGCCGTGGCGACGGCGAGCCCGGGGGAGCGACGACCCGAGGCGGCCCCGGCCCGGAGGACCATCTCCCGGGTGAAATCGACGGCTACGACCCGGGCCCGCGGGAACCGGCGCCCCAGCAACCGGGCGAGCTCGCCGGTGCCGCAGCCGACGTCGAGGACCTCGCGCACCGGACCGGTGGCGGCGCGGGCGAGCGTCCAGACGGCGCGCGGCCTCCAGAGCAGGTCCTGGCCGAACGTCGCGGCGTGGTTGAACGCCTCGTACCGATCGGAGATCGAGGCGAACATCCGCTGGAGATCGCGCTCGAACGTCGGCAGCGCGCGATCGGGGTGGACCGACCCGTCGGAGGCGGTGGGACCGCGCTCCGCCGAGCTCACGCCCGGCGCGAGCCCGGCCGCGGCTTAACGGGACGGGTCGTCCGTCGCGTCCATCTCGCGGACGAGGGCGGCGACCTCGTCGGCGAGGTCGGAGCGGAGCTCCTCGAGACCGTTGGCGCGCGCCTCCGCGAGCAGGGTGCGGGCGCCGCCCAGGTCGCCGCGGGCCCAGGCGAGGCGGGCCCGACGGAACAGCATCTCCGTGACCTCCCCCTTCATCCCCATCCACCGGGCGTTGGCGAGGGAGGCGACGTACTCGCGCTCGGCGTCGTCGTGGCGCCCTTCCCGCTCGGCGATCATCCCCCGGATCATCTGCAGCTGCTGGCTCGCGAGGCGGTCGCCGGTCGGCTCGAGCGTGCGCTCGGCGCGCTCCTCCTGCTGGCGCGCGAGGTCGACCTCGCCGCGCTCGGCGTGCCACTGGGCGACGTTGAGCAGGCAGTAGCCGATCCAGACCGGCGACCGGGAGCGCTCGGCGGCGTCCAGCGCGCGCCCGATGTCCCGCATCGCGTCGTCGACGCGCCCGATGCGGTGCTCGAGGACCGCCCGGTTCATCAGGACGCGGGCGACGGCGCTCGGATCGTCCTCCCTGGCGAACAGCGCGGCGGCCTTCTCGTAGAGCCCGAGGGTGGACTCGACGTAGGACTCGCCGCGGGGCAGCAGGGCGTTGGCGACGTCGACCAGCGCGTGGCCGAGCTCCCGCGGGGTCCCCTCCCGCTCGGCGATCGCGAGGGCCGCCCGCTGGTGGCGTTCCGCGAGTTCCAGATCGGAGCGGCGCCAGTACAGCATCCCGAGGACCCGGTGGGCGGCGAGGAGGTCCCTCGGGCTCCCGGCGTGCTCGAGCCGGGCCGCCGCCTCGAGCGCGAGGGGCTCGGCGGCGGCGTAGTCGCTGCGCTCCACGCGCGACCACGCGAGCCCGAGCAGCGCCCTTCCCAACGCCACGTCGAAGTCCGCCTCCCCCCGGGCGAGGGCGACCGCCTCGCTGAGCTCCCGCTCGGCCCCGGGAAGGTCCCCGAGCTCGTCCATCAGGCGCCCGGACTCCGTGAGGAGGCGGACCTCGAGCCGCAGGTCCCGCTTCGGGAGCCGCCGGGCCGCCTCCAGGGCCTGCCGGACGAGCGGGAGCGCCGTGGCGAAGTCGCAGGCGTTCGCCGCCCGGTCCGCGGCGCGCAGCCCGAACTCGATCGCCTTCGGGTCGTCGCGCCCGAGGTAGTAGTGGCGGGCGAGCTCGAACGTGTTCTCCTCCCCGACCGCCTCGAGCGCGACGGCGACCTTGCGGTGCAGGATCGCGCGCCGGGTCTCCGTGACGCGAGCGTACAGCCCCGCCCGGAACTCCTCGCTGGCGAACTCGTAGACCTCGTTGCCCCGCTCGCGAAGGATCCCGGCCCGCACGAGCCGGTCGGCCGCCACCGAGAGCCGTTCCTCGGGGAGGTCCACCGCCGAGCGGAGCCGGGCAAAGTCGAACTCGCGCCCGAGCACGCTGGCGTAGGTGAGGACCCGCCGGTCCACCGGATCGAGCTCCGCCACGCGGGCGAGCAGCGTCGTCGTGAGGTCCTCCGGCGGGGGAACGGACCGCTCGGAGGCATGCGGGCTCCCCGACGCCGACCGGACCAGGAGCTCGGCGAACAGCGGGTGCCCGTCGGTCTCGGCGTGCCAGCGCAGGGCGTCCTCGGCGGACGGCGGCGTCCCTCCCCGGAGCCAGGTCGCGAACTCCGCGAGCTCCGCGGCGGTGAACGGCCGGACCTCGATCGCCTTGAACCCGGGGTCGGCGAGCCAGCGGGTCAGGGCCGGTCGGCTCCGAGCGGGCGCGGCGGCCGCCGGGACGACGGTCGCCACGAACGCCACGCCGTGGGTGGGACCCTCCCGCGCCAGACCCTCGAGGAAGTCCATCGAACCCCCGTCGGCGAGGTGGAGGTCGTCGACGAGGACGGCGATCGGTCGGCGCCGGGCGAGGTCGGCGATCCGGTCCAGGAAGCGGACCCGCGCCGCCTGGACGATCGAACCCAGCCCCTCGACCGAGGTCTTGCCCAAGGGGGCCAGCAGTTGCTCGAGATCGTCCTCCGCGTTCGTCCCCTCCGCGCCGCCGCTGACCTCGCCGAGGCCGGGAGCCAGGAGCTCTTCTCCGCCGGGAGCGTCCCGCGCGCCGAGGCCGGCGATCAGGTCCTTCAGGACCCGGAACGGCTCTCCGAGCTCCTCCGGGGGAGCTCGGGCCCGGGCCACCAGGAACCCTCGGGCCTCGGCCCGGACCGCCGCTTCCTCGAGGACGACGGTCTTGCCGCTCCCTCCCCGGCCCACCAGAAGGACCGCCCGGCCCTGGTCCCTTCCCACATCGTCCAGGGCGCGTTCGACCTCCTCGACGAGCTCGGACCGACCGAAGAGCGGGCGGTGCGGCGGCGCTTCGCGGGCCCGACCGAGGCTCATCGAGGCGATCTCTCCTTCACGTGCCGGCCGAGGGGGCTGGGTCCGAGCCGGGGCGGCCCCGGTCCGACCGCTCGGGCGCCGGACCGTCGCCGGAGCCGGCCGCGGCGAGCTGATCCCGGAGCTCGGCGTAGGCCCGCTCGAGCCGCGGGGAGAGCTCCGTCACGCGGAGCGCGGTCGCCCGATCAAAGGCGGCCCGGGCCCCGTTCAGATCGTGGTTCTTGAACCGGAGGCGCGCGAGGTAGAGCTGCGCGTCGGCCTCGTCGGCCGAGAGCCCGAGCCCCCGGGCCAGCTCGGCGGCCCGGGCATAATCGGCCCCGGCATCGTCCCAGTGGCCCCGTCGCTCGGCGATTCGCCCCCGGTTCAGGGTCACCTGCTCGGAGCCCAGGGCATCGGCGAGCCCCTCGAGCAGCCGACCGGCCTGGTCGTTGTCCCGCTCGGCCTCCTCCAGCTGGCCGAGCGCGATGCGCAGCTCCACGCCCGAGAGCAGCGAGCGGCCGATCGCCCGGGCGTCCTGGCCCTGCGCCGCGGCCTCCCGTGCCCGCTCGAGCAGCTCCAGCCCCTCGTCGGGACGGGTCTCCCCGACCGCCGTGCCGAGGTTGTGCAGGGCCCGGGCGAGCTCCGGCCAGTTGTGGGCCGCTCGCAGCCGATCGACGGCGCGCTGGTACCACTCAATCGCGACGGGGCGAACGTCCTCCCCGAGGAGGGCGAAGACGTTCCCGAGGTCGATCGACAGCCGGCCGAGGGCGGCCGGGTCGGCGGCCGCGGGCAGGGCGCCGAGCGCCTTCATCGTCTCGTCCAGGGCCTCCCGGTACCGCCCCCGCTGGAACGCGACCCGGCCGATCACCCGGTACGCCTGGGACTCGCCGTACGGGTCGGGCTCGATGGCGAACAGTCCCAGCGCCTCCTTCGCCCCCTCGACCGCCCCGCGGGCGTCGAGGTTCTCCCGGGCGACCTCGGCCCGGGCGAGCAGGAGGCGGGCCCGCAGCCGGGGCTGGTCGTGCTCCACCGACTCCAGAGCCTCCCGGTAGTGGCGATCGGCCGCCGGGAACGCGCCGACGGTGAACGACAGGTCCCCCAGCGTCTCGGCGATCTCGGCCCGCTCGGCCGCGTGCCCTTCCCCGAGGGCCCCGAGGTCGACCAGCGCGCGCTCGAGCGGCGGGATCGCCTCCGCCGGCCGGCCCGCCGCGCGAGCCACTTCGGCGGCCCGCCGGTTGTAGGCGTAGGACCGTTCGGGGACCTTGCCGAGGAAGTAGTGACGGGCGAGCTCGGCCACGACCGCGTCCGACGGCTGCGGGCTCCCGCGCTCGAGCGCCTCGGCGATCTTGCGGTGGAGGACCCTGAGGCGGCTCTCCGTCATCGATCGGTAGACGGCCCCGCGGACCTCCTCCTCGACGAAGGCGAACCGGCCGCCGCCGGGCCGCTCCCGGATGAACCCGAGCTCGACGAGCTGCTCGAGGTGCTCGGCGAGCACCTCCTCCTCCGCGCCGATCGCGGCGCGGAGCAGCTCGAACGGGAACTCGGTCCCGATGGCGCTCCCGTAGGCGAGGATCCGGGTGAGCTCCGGTGGGAGTCGGGCCAGGGGCGTCGCGGGGGTCCGGGTGGAGGGCGACCCGGCGCTTTCGGTCGCCGCCATCCGAGGGTTCTAGCGCGGTCGAACGATTAAGCCCTCGGCCGCGGGGGCGCCGGGACCGCGGCACGACCGAGCCGGGCCACCCCCGCCCGGGGGCGCCCTGCGCAAGGGTTATCATGCGAGCCCCGGCTCGTCCGGGTCCGATGGCCGCGGAGACGAACCGACCGCTCGACCCCGGAGCCCCGCGGGAGATGTCGCTGCCGCGGAAGGTCTCCTTCTGGGGGTTCGCCACGTTGGTGGTCCTGGCCGTCGCCTTCTACCTGTGGTGGGGCCTCGCCTTCGGGGTCTGGATCGACAACGGCGTGTACGCCGTGACGATCACGCTCCTGTTGTTCGGTCTCGCCGGGATGTGGCTCGTCCTGCCAAACCCCCCGGCCCCTTCGGCCCCGTAGGCCGTCCGGCGTTCTACATCGGCTGGGCCGCGAGGGCGGTCCGCACCCCGTCGGTCCGGCCGCAGGCGATGCAGGAGGTCGGCGCCGCGAACGGCACCGGGAGCGGCTCCTCCGGGGTCCCCAGCAGGGCCCCGTCGATCGCCCGCTCCACCTCGTGCCCGCACGCCTCGTCCCCGCACCAGCCGAGGACGCGGACCTGCTTCGAGCCGGTCAGCTCCTCGAGGCGAGCCGCCGGGGCGATCGCGGACCGTAGCCCGTCCAGGGCGCGGCGGACCAGCTCGGCATCGAGCTCCTCGAGCCGGCGGGCGACGTCGGCCGGCGCCGACGCCCGCGCGACGCTCGCCTTGCGTCCGAGCCGATCGACGCTGGTCAGCTGACCGTGCTCGAGCTCGCGGGGCCCGATCTCCAGGCGCAGCGGGACCCCGGCGAGCTCCCAGCGGAAGTACTTCGCCCCGGGCCGCTCGTCCCCGTCGTCGAGCACGACGCGTCGGCCGGCCCGGCGCAGCTCCTCCGCGACGTCCTCGGCGGCCCGGGCGACCGCGGTCCCGCCGGCTCCCGCGACGACGGGCACGATCACCACCTCGTACGGCGCGATCTCGCTCGGGAAGACCGCCCCGCGCTGGTCGCCGTGGGCGCCGACGATCGCGCCGAGGAGACGCTCCGAGAGCCCGAACGTCGTCTGGTGGACGGCGTGCGTCGAGCCGTCCGGCGCCTCGTAGCGGATGCCGTACGGTATCGAGAAGTTGTCCCGATAGTGGTGGACGCTTCCGAGCTGCAGGGTCCGGACCCCGTCCAGGGGAAGGTCGAAGGCGATCGTGTAGTCGGCCCCCGGGAAGGTGTCCCACTTCGGACGCCGCACGGCAAGGTAGGGGAGGGCGAGCGAGGCGGCCATCCGACGGAACGCGCCGAGGTTGGAGCGGACCCGCTCCGTGGCCCGCGCCTCGTCCAGCTGGCAGGTATGCTCCTCGAAGAAGTGGATCTCCCGGACCCGGACGAACGGCCGGGTCGTCTTGGTCTCGTAGCGGAACGTGTTGACGATCTGGTAGACGTTCAGGGGGAGGTCCCGGTGCGATCGGACCCAGAGGGCGAAGATCGGGTACATCGCCGTCTCGCTCGTCGGCCGGAGCACGAGCGGGACGTCGAGCTCGGTGGCGCCCCCCTTGGTGACCCAGAAGACCTGGGCGTCGAACCCCTTGATGTGCTCCTTCTCCTTGGCGAACTCGGTCGCGGGGATGAGGGCGGGGAACTCCACGCCCTGCGAGCCCGTCGCCTCGATCTCGCGGACGAGGACCCGATCGAGGTTCCGACGCGCCCGGAAGCCGTACGGGGTCCAGACGTTCATCCCCTTGATCCCGTAGCGTTTGTCGGAGAGGTTCGCCGCCTCCACGACGGCGAGGTACCAGTCGATGAACGCGGTCCGCTTGTCCGGCAGCTCCACCATCGGCGGTCGGACGGTCCCCGCGGCCTATATGAGAGGGGGGGGTCGGCGCGCCGGGCGGCGGTCGATCGGGGGCCGCCGGGCGGCGACGCCCCCGCGGGTGGACCCTAGGGGATTATGGTCCGCCTCGGCTCTAGGAGGGGGGCCATGCGCCTGGTCGTCTGCGTCGACCGCGACGACGATCTCGGTCGGAAGGCCCAGCTCGACGGGCCGATCGTCGGCCGGGGCCGGGTGGTGGAGGCGGCCGTGCGTCTCGGCACGGCCGATCCCGAGGACTCGGACACCAACGCGCTGTTCGCCGCCGTCGCCCTCGCCGACGAGCTGAAGGGCTCGGGCGAGGACGTCGAGGTCTGCGTCCTCACCGGTTCGGCCAAGGTCGGGATCGCGTCGGACCGCCGGGTCGCCGAGCAGTTCGACCAGGTCCTCGGCACGGTCCGGGCCAGCTCCGCCTACCTCGTGAGCGACGGCGCGGAGGACGAGTACCTGTTCCCGATCCTCGCGTCGCGCGTGCGGGTGGACGGGGTCCGGCGGGTGTACATCCGCCAGAGCGCGAGCATCGAGTCGACGTACTACACCGTCGTCCGGGCGCTCAAGGACCCGAAACTACGGGCAAAGACCGTGCTGCCGGTCGCGCTGGTGCTGCTCATCCTCGGGATCGCCGCCGCGGGCGGCGTGCTGGTCTGGGGGTTCATCGGCCTCGCGATCCTGCTCGGCGTCTACCTCATCTTCTGGACGTTCGACATCGACGAGGCGATCATCGACGCGGTGCGGAGCGCCTCGGCCGACATCCGGGTCGGCTCGGTCGCCTTCGGCTTCGGGCTCTTCGCGGTCGCGCTCGTCGGGGTGGGGTTCCTGACGGGCTACAACGACATCGCCCGGAACCTGGGGATCTCGCCGCTCGCCCGCAGCCTGCTCTTCCTGCAGGCCGGGCTCATCTGGTGGGTCGCCGGCGCCCTCGTCTGGGAGGTCGGGCGCGCGATCCGGCGCACCTTCGCCCGCGGCCGGTTCCCCCGCTCGTTCGCGGTGGCGACGACGTCGATCATCGGGATCGGGGTCCTCTCCTACGGCATCGTCTATCTCGTCCGCTACCTGGACGGGTTCACGCCGGTGGCCGAGCTCCCGCTGCTCATCGGCCTGATCGCGACCGGCTTCGGCCTCATGATCGGGGCCGGGGCCCTCCAGCAGTACTTCAAGGCGGCCGCCCGCCGCGCCGCGGCGGAGACCTCCACGTCGAGCTAGCGGCTCACCCGAGCGGCGTGACGCGGGCGACGCGCTCGAGATCGGCCCTCGGCACGTCGAGCCCGCACCGCGCCCGCAGCGTCTCGCGCACCCCGTTCACGCCGGGCGAGAGCCCGGCCGCCTTCGCCGCGAGCGTCGTCAGGTCCTCCCAGTAGTTCCACGGGAAGATCACCCACGCCCACGCCTCCGCCGGGATCCGCTCGGCGTAGTACGTGGGGACGAACTTCGAGTGGCCGATGTGCAGGAGGGTCGCCGTCTCGGCGCGCGCGGGGTGCGCCTCTTGGACGTGCTTCAGGGCGAGCGCGAGGCTGTCCCCGGTATCGGTGATGTCGTCGACGACCAGCACCGTGTGGCCGGCGACCGGACCGCTCAGGCCCTCGGTCAGCTCGGCGGCGCCCGTCGGCGTCGCGGTGACGCCCCAGTGTTGGGCCCTCAGGGAGACGAGCCGCTTCACGTTGAGGTGGTCGCAGAGGAGCCGGGCGGGTACCCAGCCGCCGCGGGTGAGCCCGACGATCGTCTGCGGCACCGCGTCGGCGGCCCGGACCTTCTCCGCGACCGCGTGGGCCCACCGGTCGATGTCCGCCCACGTCGCCAGCCGGCAACGCGGGAGGTCGGCCATGCCGGGGTCTACGGATAGATGCCGCGCAGGCGGGTCGCGTCGACGACCCGCTGGATCGCGAGCACGTAGGCGGCCGTGCGGTTGTGCACCTTGCGCTCGGTCGCGACCTGGTGGACGTCCGCGTACGACTTCATCATCGTGCGCTCGAGCCGCTGGTTGACCTCGTTGAGCGCCCAGTAGTAGCCCTGGATGTCCTGGGCCCACTCGAAGTAGCTCACCGTGACCCCGCCCGCGTTCGCGAGCACGTCGGGGAGGACGGTCACGCCGCGCTCGAAGAGGATCGTGTCCGCCTCGGGCAGCGTGGGTCCGTTCGCGGCCTCGGCCACGATCTTCGCCTGGATCTTGTCGGCGTTCTTCGCGGTGATCTGGTTCTCGAGCGCCGCGGGGATCAGGATGTCGGCCTTCGCCTCGAGGATCTCCTCGTTGGTCGCCGACTTCGCCCCGGGGAACCCGACCACGGAGCCGGTCTTCTGCTTGTGCGCCTCGACCGCGTGCGGGTTGAGTCCGTCCGTCTTGACGATCCCGCCCTTGGAGTCGGAGACGGCCACGATCTTCGCGCCCTGCTCGTCGTAGAGCAGGTTCGCGGCCACGCTGCCGGCGTTGCCGAAGCCCTGGACCGCCACGCTCGCGCCCTTGACCTTGAGGCCGACGTCCTTCGAGGCCTCACGGATAACGTAGGCGCAGCCGCGCCCGGTCGCCTCGCCGCGGCCCTCGCTGCCTCCGAGGCTGATCGGCTTGCCGGTGACGACGCCGGGGACGGAGTAGCCCTTCAGCATCGAGTAGGTGTCCATGATCCACGCCATCGTCTGGGAGTCGGTGTACACGTCGGGCGCCGGGATGTCCATCTCGGGCCCGATGATCGGGGCGATCTCGCTGGCGTAGCGCCGGGTGAGCCGCTCGACCTCGGCGTGGGAGAGGTGCTTCGGATCGCAGACGACGCCGCCCTTCGCGCCGCCGTAGGGGATGTTGACGACCGCGCACTTCCAGGTCATCCAGGCCGCCAGCGCGCGGACCTCGTCGAGCGTGACCTGGGGGTGGTAGCGGATCCCGCCCTTCGTCGGGCCGCGGGCCATGTTGTACTGCACGCGGTGACCGGTGAAGACCCGGTAGGACCCGTCGTCCATCCGGACTGGGAAGTTCACCGTCAGCTCCCGCTTCGGGTGCTTCAGCACCTCGCGGATCCCGGAGTCGAGGCCGATCAGGTCGGCCACGATGTCGATCTGTCGGCGTGCGGTCTCGAACGGGTTGATCGGTTGATCGGACTTGGGCATGGAGTCCACCTTAGGGGCAGGTCGGCCACCCGGCCCCCCGTACTTGAGCGTAGCGCGACCCTGTGACGGTCAAACACGGGGTTCGACACCCGGCGAACGGCCCGGGTCACGCGGAGCCCGGCCGCCGCGGCCGGAACGGGTCCCAGCCGCTCCTCGGCA
>JASIDM010000169.1 GCA_030044695.1 Thermoplasmata archaeon | reverse complement strand
ACGCCGTACCTGTACGTGGTCCTGGGCCGGGTCCTCTGGAACGTCGTCTCCGGGCTGCTCGGCGGGCTGATCGTCTACCTCGTCGTCGTGGCGGCGGCAGGCTCTCCGCCGGCGCTACCGGATCCGCTCGCCTTCGTCGTGCTGTTCCTGTTCGTGATGCTGACGCTCGCGGCCGTCGGCGTGGTCTTCGCCGCGTTCTACGTGTACACGCGGTACGCCGGCTTCATCCAGAACGTCGGGGAGTTCGCCTTCTACGTCGGCACCGGCTGCATGTTCCCGGTGGTCCTCCTGCCGTTCTGGACGAACCCGATCGCCTTGGTCTTCCCGCCGACCTGGGCCCTGGACGCCCTGCGGTACGCGTCGATCCCGGGGTACGTCGGCTTCTCCTGGGGGTTCTGGCCGGACATCGCCGGCGCGATCGGGACCACCGCCGCCTACCTGCTGCTCGCCGGCTCGGTGTTCCACCGGGTCGAGCGCCATGTCCTCGAGGAAGGGAACCTCGACCACTACTGAGGGGGAGGACGAACGATGGGCGAGATGGCGGTCCCCCGGACGTCGTTCTGGCGGACGCTCTGGACGAACGCCGTGTTCGCGCCCCGCACGAGCCTCGGCTTCATGCGGATCGATTTCGTCCTCGGCACGGTCTTCATCATCCCCCTGACCCAGATGGTCTTCTTCGCGTTCGTCGCCCGCCTCGGTGGGGACAGCGTGGCGTTCACCGCCCTCGGCAACGCCGTGGCGACGGTGACCTACTCGAGCGTCTTCTCGGTCTGCCAGACGACCGACTCGGAGAAGTGGCAGGGGACGATGGAGCACCTGCTGGTCTCCCCGGCCAACCGTCTCGCCCTGTACTTCGGGCGCGGCCTGCTCCCGATCCTGATCTCCCTCGCCACGGTGACCGCGGGCCTCGCCTACGCGGCGTTCTTCTTCGGCGTGCCGATCTCGGCGGCGGACGTGCCGTCGCTGGCCGTCTCTGTCGCCTTGACCGCCTTCGCCATGGTCGGCTTCGGGCTGCTGCTCGGCGGGGTGGCGCTGTACCTGAGGACCTCGATCATCCTCGGGAACATCTTCCTGTTCGCCGGGCTGCTGCTCTCGGGCGTGAACTTCCCGGTCTCGGCGCTCCCGCTACCGCTCCAGCTCGCGGGCGACGCGCTCCCGCTCACGTGGGGGCTCGCGGCGATCCGGGCGTCGGTCGCCGGCGCCACGGGCTGGTCGATCGGGATCCTTTGGGTAGCGGTCGCCGTCGCCGGAGCGATCTCCTTCGCCGCGGCGATCTCGCTGTGGGAGGTCTTCGAGCGTCGCGCGCTCTCCACGGGGAGCATCGCGAGGTTCTGAGCGAGCTCCTGGCGTCGAGGGTCACCCGGTCGGGGCGCCGACCCCGTTGGCGCCGCGGCGCGTCCCCCGGGCTCAGGTGAACGCGTAGCTGTAGCTCGGGCTCACGAACTTGCCGTTCTCGACGATCAGGTAGTCACGGTCCAGCGGCTTGCCCGCGAAGAACCGCGCCAGGCAGTCACGGATCCCGTCGGCGTAGCGGCGCTGGGCCTCGAGCGTGGTCCCCGAGACGTGGGGGGTCATGGCGTGGTTCGGCATCGAGCGCCACGGGTGGTCCTTCGGCGCCGGCTGGGGGTACCACACGTCCCCGGCGTAGCCGGCGAGGTGGCCGCTCTTCACGGCGGCGACGAGCGCGTCGGTGTCGACGATCCGTCCCCGGGCGGTGTTGACGAGGTAGGCGCCGCGCTTCATGCGGGCGAGCCGAGCGCGGTCGAACAGGCGGTCCGTCGCGGGCGTGAGCGGGGCGTTGATGCTGATCACGTCGCACACCGGCAGGAGGGCGTCCAGCGCGAGGTAGCGCACGCCCAGCACCTCCTCCTCGGCCGTCGTGAGGCGGCGGTTGTCGTAGTAGACGACCCGGACGTCGAACGGCCGGAGCCGCAGCGCGACGCGCTGGCCGATCCGTCCCATGCCGACGATCCCGACGGTCTTCCCCTCGAGATCGTGGGACCGGCCGGCGATCTTCGCGATGTCCCAGCCTCCGCCGACGACGTCGAGGTAGGCCGGCACGAAGTTGCGCACGAGGATCAGGACCTGCATCAGCACGTGCTCGGCGACGCTGACGACGTTGCTCCCGGTGACCTCCCCGACGGTGAGCCCGCGCTCCGCGGCCGCGGCAAGGTCGAAGTGATCGGAGCCGACCCCGGCGGTGAGGAGCAGCTGGACGTTGGGCATCTTGGCGAGGCGCTCGCGGGTGATGTAGGCGGGCCAGAACGGGGTCGCGATCACGACCGTCGCGTCCTGGAGCAGCGGCTCGAGGCCGGGACCGGTCTCGCTGGTCGTGACGAGCTCGTGGCCCTGCTGCCGGACGAACTCCTTGAGCCCGAGCGCGTTCTCGGCGCAGCCGAGGAGCTCGGGCACCTCCTTCGCGGTCGGACCTCCCGGGTAGGCGACCCAGACGACCTTCATGGAAGCCTCGACGGTCCAGCCGGCAGGAACGGAAAAGCGGCTCGCTCTGGGGGCTCCGGGACCGGCGACGAGCCCGGGGGAGCGGGACCGGCCGAGGGCAGGGGCGCTAGGAGCCCTCGGCCCGACGCGCCTCGCGCGCGCCGGCGACGAGGCTCTGGAGCTTCGCCCAGATAACGTCCCAGGACCGAGTGCGGAGCCCGCAATCCGGGTTCACGCGCAGCCGCGTCGGGTCGCCGAGGTGTCGGCTCGCCCGACGGATCCGGTCCGCGACCTGGGCCGGGGTCTCGATCTCGTCCCGGTGCACGTCGAGCACGCCGGCGCCGACCCGCCGGTGGTCGCCGTACTCCCGCAGCTCGGCGAGGATGCGGTAGGCGTCGTGGCCCGGGACGTCGCGGTTCGCGAACTCCCACAGCCATTCCCGGCAGGACTTCGCCTCGAGGATCGCCGGGAGGAGCGCCTCGTAGTTGGAGAAGCACAGGTGCATCCCGAACTCGGCGTCCAGGCCCCGGACCGACTCCTCGAACCCCTCGACCGCGACCGCGGTCTCGTGCGGATGGGTGCCCAGCGCCGGCTCGTCGATCTGGATCTGCCGGGCGCCGAGCCGCACGAGGTCGGCGATCGTCGGGCGGATCACGTCGCGGGCGAGGGCGACGACCAGCTCGCGCTGGGCGCGCTCGCGGCCCTCCCGATGGTAGCGGTCGCGCTGCCGCGCGAGGAAGTGGTCGTTGTACGCCCACTCCGACAGGGTGTACGCCCCGGTGACCGGGACCTTGAGGCTCGGCCCGGGATCGCCGACGGCGGCCCGGACGAACCGGTACTCGTCGCTGTGGTACGGGGCCCGAAGCGCCGGCGCCGCGCGCACGGCGGCCTTGCGGTAGTACTTGTTGTCGAACGAGCGCACGTGCCCGACGAACTCCACGCCCGCGATCGCGCGGTAGGGATGCTCGGCCATCTCGATCCGGTGCGCCTCGCCGTCGTAGACGATGTCGAGCCCCGCCCCGCGGAGGAACGCGAGGTTGAACCGCGAGCGCGTGTCGGCGAGAGGTTCGTCCGGTCGTGGCCCGTCGAACTTGAGCCGCGACGCGAACCGGCCCATCTCCTGCGGCGTCGCCTTCGGAAGGCTGCCGATCTCCTGGGTCGGGTAGAGCGTCATCGGGCGAGCGCCTCGCGAAGCTGGGGCAGGACCTGGAGCTTCTCCACGGCCGTGGCGAACGGCAGGAGGTCGAGCGGCGGGTTCGGGCCGAGCCAGAGCTCGCGCGCCCCGAGCGCCTGTTCGGCGGCGCGTACCTTCCGGACGATCTCGGCGGAGTCCTCCGGGATGGTGACCGTCGGGTCGACGCAACCCAGCCCGACGGAGCGGCCCCCCAACGCGACGCCGCTGGGCAGCCGCGTCGCGAACAGGTCGAAGCCCACCCCTTGGACCGGCAAATGAGCGAGCGACGGGAGCACCGGGCCCGCGTCGCCGAAGTAGGTCCAGACCGAGATCGGCGTCCCGTGCGCCGCCTCCGCCAACCGACGGTACGCCTCCGTGACCCCGCCGAAGTCGGCGGGCGGAGCGTAGACGAGCATCGGTTCCTGGAATTGGATCTGGGTTCCCGGTGCCGCGGATAGGGTCGTCAACTCCGCTGCGAGCGCGGTGGCGATGTCCCGCACCGCCCCCGCCAGCCCATCGGACGGGTACTGCACGTCGGCGAGGGCGCCGAAGGTGTACGGCCCGGGCAGGATCCAGCGCGCCCCCGGGCCCTGCGGGAGCCACGGGGCGAACGGCCCGCGACCGGGAGCGGGGGCCGAACTCAGGACCGGTTGACGGAAGAAGGTGTTCGTCTCGAAGAACCGGGTGAGCGGGCCGGAGCGGACGCCGGCCCAGCGCTCCGTGAACGGGCGGAACGGGTCCTGCCAGCGCACGTAGCCGCCGGTCCAGCTGTCGACCCCGAGGACCTTCTCGACCTCGCGGACCGAGTTCTCGGCGGCGCCAAACTCGGCCTCCGCCTGCGCCGGCGCGATCCGTCCCCGGTCGAGGTCC
>JASIDM010000168.1 GCA_030044695.1 Thermoplasmata archaeon | reverse complement strand
CGGACGGGCGAGATTCATGCGAGCGCCTCCACGAGAGCGTTGAGGCTCGTCGCGCTCTTCACCGGACGGTCGCCGGCGTCCCGGGTGACCGAGAAGCTCCCGTACGCCGTCTCGAGGACGGCGAGGGCGCCGTCGACGGCGCCCCGGCTCAGGTAGAGGCGATCGAGCTCGGCGACCTGGAACGGCCCGAGGAGCCGGCCTTCGAACATCAGCCCGAGGCGCCAGCCCTCGAACGCCCCGAGCAGATCGAGCTCGTGGGTGTTCAGGAGCACGTCGGCCGGAAGCTCCTGGAGCCGGCGGACGAGCCGCCGACGGCGCGCGAAGTCGAGGTTGTCGAACGGCTCGTCCAGGAGGACGATCCTCGGGCGGAAGCAGATCGCGAACAGGTCCCCGACGAGCTTCTGCTGACCGGTCGACAGCTCGTGCCACCGCTTCCCGAGCACGTCGCCCAGCTCGAACTCGCCGAGGAGCCCCTCCATCTCGCCCGCGGCACCGCCCTTCAGGTCGGCGTAGACCTGGACGAGGTCTCGGACCGGCAGCGAGAGCAGCCGGTAGACCTCGGCGAGGTTCGTCGAGAGCCCGGTCTCGCCCTCGAGGCGCCCCACGTCCCGCCCGTCCACGGCGATCGATCCGGCCGTCGGCGGCACGAGCCCGAGGATCGCGCGCAGGAGCGTCGTCTTGCCGCTCCCGTTCGCGCCGACCACGACCATCTTCGCCCGGTCGAGCTGGAGGTCGACCCCCCGGAGGGCGGTCGTTCGGGTCCCGGGGAACGTCACGTCGAGGCCGCGCACGTCGAGCACACCCGGGAGAGGGCGGCCCGGACCATCTACCCCTGGGAAAGTCCAGCGGCTGGACCCTGCTCGCCGGATCCCGGGGTTCGCGCGGCGACCAACCGGCCCAGCCCCCGGGCCAGCTCGTCGTACGCCCGCAGGCCTTCCCGCGTGATCTCGACGCGAACCCGTGGTCCGCCGAGGGTGAAGACCATGCGGCGATGCAGGTACCCTGCGGACTCGAGCTGCTCCAGGTGGTGCCCCAGGCTCCCCTTGGAGGTCCCCGTCAGCTCGAGCAGCTCCGAGAAGGCGAGCGCTCGGTTGATCCCCAGCGAGATCAGGATCAGCACCCGGACCGAGCTCCGCAGCGCCTCCTGCAGGAGCACCTCGCCGAGCGTGCGGAGCCCCGGCGCGGCGTGGTCATTGCCCGACGCCACGGGTCATCTCCTCGGGGGCACGGAACAGGCCGTACGCCCCGGCGAACGCCCAGCAGGCGGTCGCCAGGAGCCAGCACCCCGCGAACAGCACCGGCTGGCGGGTGAGCACCAGTACCACGGCGGAACTGGCGACGCTGACGGCGAACGCCGCGACGGCGAGGGTCGCCTCCGGAGGGACCGGACGGAACCAACGGCGCGCCTGGACGAGAAGCCAGAGGACGATCCCCCCCACCGAAGCGTCCAGGACCAGGAACCCCGCCAACGCGCTCACGAAGCCGACCGTCACGACGAGGACCGTGATCGCCGCCCCCCACGCGACGATCTGCAGGAACACCCGGCTCGTGCGTGGCCGCCCCTCGAGGGCGTCCCGCAGCCGGCCGGCCCTGCCCGACTGGGCCACGGCCCACCACGTCACCCACAGCACCAGCACGATCGCCGCCCCCTGCACGGCATCGTACAGGACCGCCTCCGGGAGGCTGGCCAAGGCGAGGTACCGCGCGAGGGCGCCCGGCACGACGAAGAAGATCGCGAGGGCGAGAGCCCACACCAGGTAGTAGAGACCCCAGGCCCGGCGGAGCAGGAAGCCCTGGAACTCGAGGGCGCGCCCCACGACCTGACCGAGGTCCGGGGAGACTCCCGCGGGCGCGACCGCCTCGGAGACACGGGATCCGGCCCCGTCCACGGGACGGAGCACGTCGGGCGAGTTCGTCACACGACTGCGGCCCGTCGTGGCGACGGGCTACCCTCCCGGCGAGGGTAGCTCATCGAATATACCGTTCGTGGGCCCCGACGTCCGCCGACGAGCTCCCCCGCCGGTCCCTCGTGGGCCGCGGGGGAGTCATCATGTCCACCGCCATCGACATATACTCATGTAGACTCAGGTCAACATGGCGTCGGCGGCGAAGACCGTACCGGTGCTCGGGGAGCGACTCGCGCGACTGACCGGCACGGAGGCGGCGGGTTGCCTCCCGCTCTACCGGGCCGAGGGAAGGAAGCTCCTTCGCGCGCGGGCGTTCTCGCTCGCCCTGCGTCGCTCCAAGGCGCTCGCCGACGAGCACCGGATGCTCGCGGCCGCCCTGTTGAAGCGTCGCGGCGAACTCTGCGCCTGCGAGATCCAGGCCGCCACGGGACTGACGCACGCCACCGTGAGCCACCACATGGCGGTGCTCACCGAAGCGGGGCTGGTGCAGGCCCGGCGTCAGGGGAAGTGGATGTACTACCGCCTCGACGATGCGGCGCGCGGAGGCGTGCCGTGACCCCGGCGGGCCGGGCCCGAGAGCTTGAGGACCGCCGCCGCGACCAGGTCCGCGCGCAGTACGGACGACTCGCCTCCGGGCACGGCACCTGCTGCTCGGTGCCCTGCGTCGCCGACAGTTGTGGCTCGGCGGTGAGCGGCTGCTGCGACGCGTCCACCCCCTATCCGACGCGGGAGCTGGCCGGCGTCCCCGCGGGAGCCGACCTCGGGCTCGGCTGCGGGAACCCGCTCGCGCAAGCCTCCCTCCGGACGGCGGAAACGGTCGTCGACCTCGGCAGCGGGGCGGGGATCGATTGCTTCCTCGCCGCGAGGAAGGTCGGGCGACGGGGGCGGGTCATCGGGGTGGACATGACCCCGGAGATGATCTCCCGGGCCCGAGACCATGCCCGGCGCGGTAAGGTCCGGAACGTGGAGTTCCGGCTCGGCGAGATCGAGCACCTCCCCGTCGCGGACGCCTGCGCCGACGTCGTGATCTCCAACTGCGTCGTGAACCTCGCCCCGGACAAGGGCCAGGTGTACGACGAGGCGTTCCGCGTGCTCCGCCCCGGCGGCCGCCTGGTCCTCGCCGACGTCGTCGCCACCCGGCCGATCACGCCGAGCGAGCGGGCCGACCCCGACCTCTGGTCGTCGTGCGCCTCCGGCGCTCTCCACGTTGGCGAGGTCCGCCGCCTGCTTCGCCGGGCGGGCTTCGAGCGGATCCGGGTCCGTCTCCCACGGCCCCCCTCCGCCCCCAGGTCCGGGCCGGCCCTCGCGGGCTCGGCGGTCGTCGCGGCCGAGATCGCCGCGAGCAAGCCGGGAGGGTGAGCCGCGATGCCGGCGCGCGTCGTGCTGTTCGTCTGCGTCGGGAACGCGTGCCGCTCGCTGATGGCCGAGGCGATGTTCAACGCGCGGCCTCCTCCCGGATGGACGGCGGTCTCGGCCGGCACTCAGCCTGCGGGCGCGGCGAACCCCCGGACCTCCCCGATGCTGGCGGAGATCGGCCTCACGGTCCCCGGTCATCCACCTCAGCTCCTGACCGAGGCGATGATGGACG
>JASIDM010000167.1 GCA_030044695.1 Thermoplasmata archaeon | reverse complement strand
CGCGATCGCGGCGACGCGCATCTTCGGGCTCCTCGCCCACGCGAAGTCGACCGTCATCCTGATCCCGGGGCCGGACCCCGTGCCCCCCTATCAGGGCTCGCCGTCCCGGCCCGCTAGCTCGAAGGGCCGTCCGAGGCCGTCACGGCGCCTCCCGCGCGGGGAACGTCGGCCGCCGGCGCGGCGGCCCCCGCCACGAGGTCCGTGACGTATCCGCCGTAGTACGGGACGCGCAGCGTGATCACGCGTCGGAACGCCTCGCGCAGCTGCTCGTCGTTCAGGCCGCGCGTCGGGATCAGGTCGTCGTTGCGGTTGAGGCAGCCCTTGAGCTCCCCGCGGTGGGTGATGCGGATCCGGTGGCAGTTGGCGCAGAACTCGGGGTTCCGGACCGGATCGACCAGCTCCACCTCGGTCCCGTCGAACAGGTAGATCCGGCGGTGGTGCATCTCGCGCACGAGGACCCGCGAGGCGTGCTCCTCCAGCCAGCGGCGGACCCCTGCGAGGTCCACCGCCAGGCGATCGTGCTGGACGAGCTCCGGCATGAACTGGATCAGCTGCAGGTGGAGGCCGTCCTCACCGGCGACGTGCTCGATCATCTGGGGGATCGTGTCGACCGTGGACCGGAAGACGACCATGTTGAGCTTGACCGGGGTGAGCCCGACCCGCAGGGCCTCCCGGACCCCGGCCAGGACCGGGCCGAGGGCGCCGTGGCGGATCTCGCGGAACAGCTTCGGGTCGATCGAGTCGAGCGAGACGTTCACGCGCTTCAGCCCGGCGTCGCGGAGCCCCTCCGCCCGGGACGCCAGCATCGAGCCGTTGGTGGTCAGCGAGACGTCCGGCACCTGGCGCACGGCCCGCCCGATCATCTCCTCGAGGTCGGCCCGCACGAGCGGCTCCCCGCCGGTGAACTTCACCGAGCGGATGCCGAACTCCCGCCCCGTCGAGACCAGCCGCTCCACCTCGGCGACGGTCAGCTCCTCCCCGTGCGGGGCGCCCGGCCGGGCGACCGGGCCGAGGCCCTCGTCGTGGCAGTAGATGCAGGCGAAGTTGCACCGCTTCGTGACGCTGATGCGGACGTCCGTGACGGTCCGGCCCCAAGCGTCCGACACCATCGGACCGGGGAGGGCCGCCGGCCCCTTATAGGCGGCGGGCGCCGGGCGGCCTAGCGATCGTCGGCGGCGGCCTGCGGGGCCTCCTGCAGCGGCACGTTCGCGCCCAAGCTCGCGCCCCGGCGGCGGAACGCGAGCGCCACGTCCGCCCCGACCGGGAACTTCGCGAGCCCCTCGAGGAGCTGGCGGACCGTGCGCACGGGGAACGGCCCGACCCCGGTGAGGACGTCCCCCGATCGGATCCCCGCCCGGTGGGCGGGGGAGCGGGGAACGACCTCCGCGACGAGCAGCCCGGAGCCCGGCTCCAGGCCGAGCTGCCGCGCCAGCGGCGGCAGGAGCTCGGCGACCTGCACGCCGATCCAGGGCCGGACGACCCGGCCCGAACGGCGCAGCTCCGCCGTGATCCGCTGGGCGGCGTGGATCGGAAGGGCGAAGCCGACGCCCTGGGCGAACGGCACGACGGCGGTGTTGATGCCGACCACGGCGCCCGACAGGTCGACAAGAGGCCCGCCGCTGTTGCCGGGGTTGATCGCGGCATCCGTCTGGACCAGACCCTCGAAGACGAAGTCCGAGCCGGGCAGCGGTCGGGCGAGGGCGCTCACGACGCCGAGCGAGACGGTCGGGCCGCCGGGCAGACCGAGGGCATGTCCCACGGCGAGGACGAACTGGCCGACGCGCAACGCCTCCGAGTCCCCGAGCCGGGCCGCGGGGAGATCGGTCGCGTCGACCTTCAGCACGGCAAGATCGGTGACCTCGTCGCCTCCCACGACCTCCGCCGGGAGCTCCCGCCCATCGGAGAGCCGCACCGTGAGGTGGGTCGCGCCCTCCACCACATGCTGGTTGGTGACGAGGAGACCTTCACGGTCCGTGACGACCGCGGTCGCTTGGGCGGGGGAGCCCCACGGTTCGCCGCGGCCGCGTCGGCCGAGACGCAGGGTCTCGACCGCCGCGACGCTCGGCGCGACCGCCTCGACCGCCGACGTCACCCGGCTCTCGAGCTCGGCGAGCGCCATCGGACTAGTGCCTCCGCTGGCCCGACGACGTCGGCCAGGGCAGGGACGGCTCCGGTCCGGTCGGCGGAGGGGGAAGGGGGATCGGTAGGGCGGCGGCCATCGTCCTCACCCCTCCGACAGGAGACGGTCGAGCTTGGCGAGCAGCTCGTCGAGCTCGCGGGACTTCCGTCGTCCGCCTTCCCATCGCGCGTTCACGATCGCCACCAACAGGTCGGCGACCCCGTCCATCCACTTGCCTTCCTGCGCGTCGAACCGCTGCTTCACCTTCTCGCGCAGCAGGTCGTTGTACGCTCGGTACGCCGTCCAGATCCACGGGCCGTGGCGGCCCCGCAGACCGCCGGACCCGGCTTCCTCTTCGTCGCTCATCGCTGATCCTCGTGGGCCGAACGGCCCACCTGAGGTAGGTCGGCCGCGGGCATGTTGAGCGGGTCGGGCCGGGGCCGCTCACGGGCTCCCGCGGGCGGCACCGTACGGTGACGTTCGGGTAAGCGGCCCGCTAAAGGCGGGCCGGCCCTCGTTGGCGCGATGCCCGGACGCGGCGAGCGCGAGGTCGACGGCGACAGCGGCCGCCTGGACGAGCGCGTCCTCACGACCCTGCAGGGGCTCTCGGGCCGGCTCGCGTTCAGCGGGCTCCGCCGGTACCTGGGCACGCACCCGGAGTCGCTCTCGCGCGCCCTCCGACGCCTCGAACGCGAGGGGTTGATCGAGCGGAGCGAGGGAGGCTACCGCGCCCTGGCGCTCGGACCCAAGGTCGACGCGAGCTCGGACCGGGACGTTCGCACGATCGCCCGGATCGAGCTGCCGCTCGGGGGGCGAGCGCGGGAGCTGGTCGGGCGGCTCACCGGCCGCTGGTTCGGCTCGCTCCGCTGGGTCGGCCTCCTCGAGCGGCCCGCGGGCGAGCTGCTCGCCTGGGCGCGACGGGAGGGCGGCGGGCTGGTCCTCCTCGGGGTCCGGGACGGCGCCCTGAGCGTCTCCGTGCCGTCGTGGCAGCCCGACGACGACCCGTCCGAGGCCGAAGAGGCGGCCTACGAGCTGCTGTTCCACGCCGTCGAGGCGATGCGGGCGGCCCCGGGGGCAACCCCGCCCGCCCCCGCGCTCGTGCGCGCGTTCGCCCTGGGTCCCTCGTTCGGGGGCCTGGCGGCCTAGCCCTCGGTGGCGGCCGCGCCGAGCTCGGCGTGGCCGGCGCTCAGAACGACGCCCCGCACGACGGGCAGCGGAGGGCCCGTTCCTCGCCCAGGCTCCCGCAGTAGCGGCACCGGAGCTTGACGACGGTCCGTCCGGTCTCGGGCATACCGAGGTGCGGCGCGTCGCGCGCGAGCTCGGCCGCCCGGCGAACGTCCGAGATCGCGAGGACCCACGCCTCCGGCTCGAGGACGTCGAACACGGAGCGTGCCGTCCCCCGGTCCACGACGAGGCGGCCGCGGGACCATCGCCCGCGACGCACCGAGACGTTGCGAAGCCCGAGCAGCGGATCGTCGACGACGATCTCGACGTCCTTCCCCTGGACGAGGTCCCGGACGAGTCCCCGCGATCCCGGCGCCTCGAAGACGAGCCGGTCGGTCGTGAGGTAGAGGACGCCCGGCCGCCGGCGACGAGCCGAACCGCCCGGAGCCTCCAGGACGGCGTAGGCGCTCCGAACGACCGTCTCGCGGGCCCCGAGCAGCACCGGTCACCGCCTCGCGCCGGTCCGGGATCGCACGCCGGGGCCCGGCGCGCTAGCCCCCGTGGCTCGCGGCGCGGTTCTGCGCCTCGAGCCAGGCCCGCAGCGGGGCGAAGTACTCGAGCAGCCCGGTGGCGTCCATCCGACGCTCTCCCGAGATCGCCTCGAGCGCCTCCGGCCACTCCCGGCTGGCGCCCATGGCGAGCAGGGCGCCGAGACGGCGACCGGCCTCCTTGGAGCCGTAGATCGAGCCGCGGTGGAGGGGGCCGTCGTACCCCGAGGCCCGCAAGAGCGCCCGATGGAACTGGAACTGCAGGATGTGGGCGAGGAAGTAGCGGACGTACGGGACGTTGGAGGGGACGTGGAACTTCGCCCCCGCGTCGAACTCGGCCGCATCGCGGGGTGTCGGGGGGGCGATCCCCTGGTACTGGGCTCGGAGCGCCCACCAGCGGGGGTTGTACTCCGCGGGGGGAACCTGGCCGGCGAAGACCTCCCAGCGCCACTTGTCGATGAGCAGGCCGAACGGCAGGAAGGCGATCTTCTCCAGGGCGCGCTCGAGCAGGAAGCCGAGCTCGTCGTCCTCGACCGGGCCGGTGAGCAGCCCGATCCGCCGCAGGTACCCCGGCGTCACGGAGAGCGCGACCGTGTCGCCGACGGCCTCGTGGAAGCCGTCGTGGGCGCTGTCGCGGAACAGGAACGGCTGGTGGCCGTAGGCGCGCTGGTAGTAGTTGTGCCCGAGCTCATGGTGGATCGTCCGGAAATCCTCGCCGGTGATCTCGATGCACATCTTGATCCGGACGTCGTTGGCGAAGTCGAGGTCCCAGGCGCTCGCGTGGCAGACGACCTCGCGGTCGCGCGGTCGGACGAGCATCGACCGCTCCCAGAAGCTCGGCGGGAGCGGATCCAGGCCCAAGGAGACGAAGAACCCCTCGGCGTACCGGACCATCGCCTCGGGTGTCGTCCCCCGCTCGACGAGGAGCTTGGTGAGGTCGTACGGCGACGGCCCCGGCTTCGGCGCGACCAGCGGAAAGATCCCCTCCCAGGACTGGGCCCACATGTTGCCGAGCAGGTGCGCCGGGATCGGCCCGTCGGCCGGGACGGCGTCGCCGTAGATCGCCCGGAGCCGGTGTCGTACGTAGCTGTGCAGGGCGTCGTAGAGCGGTCGGACCTGGTCCCAGAGGCGGTCGACCTCCCGGGAGAACGCCTCCGGGGCCATGTCGTAGCGCGACCGCCAGAGGGCTCCGTTGTCGGCGAAGCCGAGCTCCCGGGCCCCTTCGTTGGCGAGCAGGACGTACCGCTCGAAGTCGGGACGGATCGATCGCCCGACGGCATGCCAGCCGACCCAGACGTCCTGAAGGAGCTCGGGGTCCCGGCTCTCGAGCATGATCTTGGAGAGCCCCTGAAGATCGAGGGCCTCGGTGCGGTCGCGCGGGGTGTAGCGGGCCTTCGCGTACGTTCCCTGCATCGAGGTCACCAGCCGGGTCAGCTCCTGGGCCCGCGCCGTGTCCGCGGGGGGCGCGAGCGGGAGGATCAGGGGCAGGAGCTTCGCCTTGCGGGCGACGATCGGGTCGACCGAAGCTGGGCTGAGGCGGGAGGCCTGCCGCGCGTAGCGGACGGTGACGCCCAGGAGCCGGTCCAGCGCGGAGGAGGAGAGCTCCTCGGTGTCGGGGGTGATGTACGTGGCGTAGACCCAGTCGGCGCGCGACTGCTCGACCGACGCCACGAGGAGCTCGCGCTCGGCCGCCTCGAGCAACCGGGCGGCCTCCGTCGCGGGCGCTTCCGGGGGGACCACCGACCCTCCGGGGAGCGAGGGAGGGGCTGGCCTACTTAGCTTGCGTCCGGGCGTGTCCGCGGCGCGGGGATGGTCCGCCCTCGTGGTCGGCCCTTTGTCCGCCGCGAGGTCCCGTCAGGCCGGCACCCCCGGCACCCCCCCGTTTCCAGTGGAACTCGGCATTTATGTACGACGTCCGTCTGACATCCTGCGGCAGAGATGTCGGACGTCCGGACCGGCTGGGCGGATCTCCTCCTTGCGCCCCTCGGTCCGGAACCCCCGGTCGACACCCCGCTCGCGGTGCTGCCCTGCGTGCAAGCGCCTCAGGGCGTTCGGGTCCCGTTCTTGGCCGGCCGAGCCGCCGGCGCGGAGTGGTGACGGTGGTCCGGGGCGAGATCCGTGCCCTCCCCACTCTCCCGCTGCGTACGCCGCAAGCTTCGCTCGGCGTCGGGGTCCCGCGAGGGTACGGGGTTCGGCCCCGGCTCTCACCGGAGGCGGCCGCCGCGTTCGCCACCTACGTCGACACGGCCCGCGCACGCGCGGCCGTAGAGGGCCGGACCCTCGTCTACACGGTGCGCTGGGGCTAGCCCGAGCTCCGCGGCGCGGCCCCGGCGTCCGACTCGCGCCCTAGTTCGAGCCCGCGCTTGGACAGTTCGTCCGCGCGGAAGTTCTCCTCCCGCGGGATCCAGACGAACTCGACGGCGCGGAACCGGGCCGACAGCTGGGCCAGCCGTTCATGGTACGGCTGCAGGTGCCCGGCCCGGACGCGATACTCCCCGCGCATCTGTCGCACGACGAGCTGGCTGTCGCCGGCGACGCGGACGGCACCGCCGTAGCCGCGCCGGACGAGCCACTCCATGGCGCAGATCGCTCCAACGTACTCGGCGACGTTGTTGGTCGCGCGGGGATGACCGGGGGGGACGGCGAGACCGAAATCCTCGTGCTGGAGCCCGCTCGCCCGCACCGTGAAGCCGTAGGCGGCGACCCGGCGCCCCCCGAGGCGTTCGCAGGCGCCGTCGAAGCGGACCTCCACGGGGCCGTCCCCGAAGGAGGCGACGCCCCTCGGGAGGCGGGCGTCGTCGACCGTTCCGCTCATCGGACGACCGCCCGCCCGGGCCGGCCGGACCCTCCGGGGTGGGCGAGGCGAGCACAGCTGCAGAACGCTTCGGCCTGAGCGCAGGTCGGGCACGTCGGGCGGCCCAGCACCTGGCCCAGGGGACGTCCGCAGCTGCGGCACTCGCGGGCGCGGGCGCACCGTGGGCAGGCGGAAAGGTCCGAGGTGATGACGGCCCGGCAGTAGCGGCAGTACACCGGGTCGCTCGGGGTGAACGCCGGCCGGGGCGCCGCTCGGCGGGACGGGCGCGCCAGCGACGGGGTCTCGTCCGGATTGCCGAACGTCCCGACGATCGTGGTGCGCCTCGGGTCGACCGAGATCGCGGCGATCAGGACGACGACGAGCCCGACCGGAGCGACGAGGAACCCGGCGATCTGCTCCGGGTCCAGGCGTTCCTGGCCGGTGACCACGACGGGAAAGGCGACCAGGCCGAACCCCAGGAGGATGACGGCGACCCCGACCCCGGCGATCGAGCGATTCATGCCGTACCCCGGGTCCCGGCCGACGAGCCTCGTCCCGCAAGATAAACGAGCCGGCGGGACGGGCGCGGAGGGCGGCGCCGTTTTCCCCTCCCGCGCGGTGACCGGCCCGTGACGAACCCCACCGTGTCGTTGCGGACGACCCTAGGCGATGTGCGGCTCGAGATCCTTCGGGACCGGGCCCCGAAGACGGCGGAGAACTTTCTCACCCTGACGCGCAAGCAGTTCTACGTCGGGCTCACGTTCCACCGGGTGATCCCCGGGTTCATGGTCCAGACCGGCTGTCCCAAGGGCGACGGGACCGGCGGTCCGGGGTTCACCATCCCGGACGAGTTCGGTCCGGGGCTCCGTCACGATTCTCCCGGCGTGGTGTCGATGGCCAACGCGGGCCCGAACACCGGGGGCAGCCAGTTCTTCATCACCCTCGCCCCGACCTCCTGGCTGGACGGCAAGCACGCCATCTTCGGCCATGTCCGGGGCGGCCAGGACGTCGTGGAGAAGATCGCCGCCGTGCCGCGCGACGCCAACGACCGACCCCGCACGCCGGTGCGGATCGTGGAGACGATCGTCACGGGCGCCTAGGCCCGGGCCGCCCGCCACGCTCTCCAGGACGAGGACGGTTCCCGTCGGCCCGGATCCAGCCAAGCGAGGTCCCGGGGTTCCGTGGCGCTCCCGGAGAAGATCGCGGTCGTCTCCAAGACCCCGTTCCGACTGACGTTCGCCGGCGGGGGCTCCGATCTCCCGGAGTACTACCGGACCCACGGCCCCGGCGCCTGCGTGGCGGGCGCCATGGACAAGGGGATCTTCGTGATGGTCGTCGAGAACTTCCGGGCGGACGAGATCCGGGTCAGCTACCGGGTCACCGAGGACGCCAAGCGCAGCCTCGACGAGATCCACCACGGCTCGATCCGCGAGGCGATGCGCCTGCTGCGCATCCCCAGCGGGCTCCAGGTGATCACGGCGACGCAGATGCCATCACGGGGCACCGGGATCGGCTCGAGCAGCAGCTGCGCGGTCGGCGTCCTCAACGCCCTCCACGCCTGGAAGGGCGAGCGCGTCGGCCCGCGGCAGCTCGCCGCCGAGGCGGTCCGCATCGAGCGGGAGCTGCTGGGGGAGCCGGGAGGGATCCAGGACCAGTACTGCGCCGCCTACGGCGGTCTCAACCTCATCGAGGTCGAGGC
The DNA here is from genome assembly GCA_030044695.1 of Thermoplasmata archaeon. Lineage (GTDB taxonomy): Archaea > Thermoplasmatota > Thermoplasmata > Lutacidiplasmatales > UBA184 > Lutacidiplasma. Next base: position 345 of record JASIDM010000167.1, on the reverse strand, counting down.
GGACGGGCGGGTCAGCGTGCACAGCCTCTCCATCGACCACGAGCAGCTCAAGACCCTGAACGAACACCTCTTGCTGTTCTTCACCGGGACCGAGCGCCCGTCGGCGGAGCTCCACGCCCAGCAGATCGGCCAGATCGACCGCCACCTCGACGAGTACCGACGCATCCACGACCTCGCGCTCGAGACGGCCTCGGCCCTCGAGCGGCTCGACCTTCCCGAGGTCGGCCGACTGATGGACGAGAACTGGGAGCTCAAGACCCGTCTTTCGGACGGGATCTCCAACCCCGCGATCGACCGAGCGCACGAACGGGCGCGCCAGGCCGGAGCGATGGGCGGTAAGCTTCT
>JASIDM010000166.1 GCA_030044695.1 Thermoplasmata archaeon | reverse complement strand
CTGAAGCGGGACCGGGGCGCGTCGTTCCCGACGCTGCTCGACATCCTCGGCCACTCCATCGGTGGGATCGAGACCTGGATCGTCCGGATGTCCGCCGTGAACGGAGCGAAGTTCGAGCTCGGCGACCTTCCCGAACCTCAGACCGTCGACGACCTCCGCGCCTACGGCAAGGTGATCGACGACTGCGTCGACACGTTCTTCGCCCGGCTCAAGGACGGGGACCTGGACCGGACGTTCCTCGTCCCCAAGCTGCCCCCCTGGTGGGACGAGGATTTCACGACGTCGTTCCGCAGCACGCTGCTCCACGTCATCGAGCACGAGCTTCAGCATCGCGGCGAGCTGAACGCCCTGCTCTGGCAGATCGACGTCGACCCCCCCGTTCTCGACTGGGACGAGTTCGTGAAGCGCCGGCCAGCCTCGGCGCGGCGTTAGCCGTGATCGACGGTCGGTTCGATCCGGGCCGGCCCCGCGTCCGGGGTGCCCATCGGGGGCGCCTCCGATGTCGCGGCCGGACCTTGAGGGTCGCGACGCCTCCCCCCTCCACCTCGCCCGCGTGAGGTTCTCCGACCCGATGGCGCCCCCTACCACGACCGCCCACGCGGGAATGCCTCAAGCCAGGCTGCGGAGGGTCCAATGGTCGACGGACCTCGGCACGGTGCGTCGTCTCTTCGAAGGGTACCGACAGTGGATCGCCGATCACAGGGATCCGGCCCCCTCTTCGCAGCCTCGCGTGGAGTCCGGGCTCGCCGAGGTCGATCGGCTCCTCCGGGAACTCCCCGGCGCCTACGGCCCGCCCCGCGGGGAGGTCCTCCTCTGGTTCGACGGCGACGAGGTCGTGGCGTGCGGGGCGCTGCGCGAGCTGGCCCCGGGGATCGGGGAGATCAAACGGGTCTACGTCCGACCGGACTTCCGCGGCAAGACGTTCGGACACCCCTTCGTCCGGGCCCTGATGGATCGCGCGCGCGAGCTCGGCTACGAGGTCCTCAGGGCGGACACCCTCCCGTCGATGACGGCGGCGATCGAGTTCTACCGGGAGCTGGGGTTCCGACCTGTGCCGGCCTACTGGCCCCACCCTGTCGCGGGGGCCCTCTTCTTCGAGCGACGGATCGTGGGCTAGGACGTTCCGCTCCGCCACCTCCGTCCGCGGCCGGGACGGAGCGCGTGGCTGGACCGGCGGACCGGACCTTCTCCCGGTCTCACGCCGATCCGGCGAGCGTACCCCGCCGTCGCTGAGCGGACGTAGACCCGAATTCCGCCTCCCGACGGCTCACGTGCGGATCCGACCGAGCTCGGACCCTCGTCAGCGCTTCGGGCGGGGACGGGCTCGCGAGCGCGGCGGTGGCGGGGCGGTCGGAAGGGTCCGACCACCTACGAGCGCGGAGCGCGGGGGAGGCCACTTCCCCCGCAGCACCCGGCGTGCGATCCAGAAGGTCGTGGGCGGCTCCACGTCCATCTGCCAAAGCATCGCCTCGACCTCCCCCAGATGGAACAGGTGCTCCGTGAGACACTGGGCGAGCGCCGCGTCGCGCGTCAAGCGGATCGGGTACGTTCTCCCCGCCACCCAGACGGCGGGCTTGCGCAGCTCGGCGGGGGTGTTCCACTTCTTGAACCGACGGTCCCCCAGGGCACGGACCTCCCGGAGCCGGCGGCGGACCTCCGCGATGCTAAGGTAGCGGTCCTTGGGGATCTTCATCACTTCCGGCATCCAAGGCGTGGCGCGCCCCTCGCAGAACTGCGTCACGTGCTGCTCCTCGACGTACGCGAGGTGGAGGAAGACGTCCCGGAACGAGAGCATGCTCGTCCCCCGGTCCTTGGTGAACTCCTTCCAGCCCAGGCGGGCGGCGCATTCGAAGAAATCCTCCCTCACCTCGTGGACGAAGTCCATGAGGTCGATCGTGGTCACCATCGATCCGGCGCATCCGTCGCGGGGAAGATAGGTTGCCGGGGCCAATGGGCCCACCCCCGCACGGGCCCGGTCGCCGCCGCGGCGTCAGGATGACGGCGGCCGACCGGCGTCCTCCCGGTCCGCGCCCGGGCCGTGCGCCTCAGACGAGGCCGAGTCCGCCGAGCATCTGCCGCACGGCGTCCTCGACCTTGGGCACGGGCCCGAACAGCTCGGCCTGGCGGCGAGTGTCGGCCACGTACTTACCGGTCTGGAAGAAGCGGAACATCGCCGCCAGGTCGTCGTCGCGCGCTCCTCGCCCGCCGGACATGGCGGCGAGGTGGATCGGGCGACCCAGCACCTGGCCGACCAGGCTCGCGTACTCGGGTCCGGACAGGGCCCGGTCGGACCCGAGATCGATCTTCTGGCCGAGGGCCTTCGGCTCGTCCACGGCCCGCGCGACGGCCCGGGCCACCTCGCCCGGCGCGATGTACGTGATGCGGATCCCCTCCGGGGTCATCCCGTAGACCTCGCCACGCTCCAGACCCTGACGGAGGATCTGGCCGTAGCCGCCCTCAGGAGCGTACAGGAACGCACCGGGGCGCAGCGCGACGAACGGAACGCCCCGCTGCACGAGATAATCCTCCGCCTCCTTCTTGGCCCAGAAGTGGGGAACGTCCCGGGCCTGGTCGCAGGCGAGGATGCTGAGGAGCACGAACTTCGGGACGCGGGCCTGCTCGGCCGCGTCGATCAGGTTCCGATTCCCTTCTCGATCGGTCCGCAACGAATCGCCATCCTTCCGCCGGGAGTAGCCGATCGCCGAGGTGACGACGGCGGCGACGTCCGTCGCGGCGGCGGTGAGGGAGGCGCGGTCGAGGAGGTCCCCCCGGACGA
>JASIDM010000165.1 GCA_030044695.1 Thermoplasmata archaeon | reverse complement strand
CTCCGACCGAGATCGTCCCCTCCGCCGGGGTTCCCGGCCGAGGTCCTCCTCCGAGCGGACCCGCTCGTCCTGCGGTACGGGGAGAATCCCCACCAGCGGGCCCAGGCGTACGCCCTCGCCGGACCCGCCCCGCTCGATCAGCCGGCGACCCCCCTCGAGGTGCTCAAGGGCGCGGCGCCGTCGTACACCAACCTGCTCGACCTGGAGACGGCGATCGGCCTGGTCGAGGAGTTCGACCGCCCGGCGGCGGCCGTGGTGAAGCACGCGACCCCCTGCGGGGCGGCCGCGGCCGGTGACGTGCGGACGGCGCTCGCCGAGGCGATCGCGACGGACCCCGTCGCGCGCTACGGCTGCGTCGTGGCGGTGAACCGGCCCCTGGGCGGGGACGACCTCGAAGCGTTGCGCGGCGTCTTCGTCGACCTGCTCTGGGCCCCCGAGCTCGCCCCTGGGGCGATCGACGTCCTGGGGCGTCGGGCCAAGATCAAGCTCGTGCGGGGCGCGCTGGACCCGCGGAACCGGCCCGCCTGGGAGGCCCGCACAGCGCTCGGGCGGCTCCTGGTGCAGGAGGCCGACCGTCGCCCGCTCGACCTCACCAGCCTTCGCCACGTCGCCGGGCCCCCGCTCCCCCCGGCGGACCTGCCCTCGCTAGGGTTCGCCTGGAGCGTCGTGCGCCACGCGCGCTCCAACGCCATCGCGCTGGTCCAGGGGACCTCGACCGTCGGCATCGGCTCCGGCCAGCCGACGCGCGTGAAGGCCGTCGAGCTCGCCTGCGAGGTCGCCGGAGCGCGCGCCCGGGGCTCCGTCCTCGCGTCCGACGCCTTCTTCCCGTTCGCCGACGGGATCGAGGTCGCCGCCCGGGCCGGGGTCCGGGCGACCGTTCAACCGGGGGGCAGCGTGCGCGACGCCGACGTCCTCGCCGCGGCCCAGCGGGCCGGGATGTCGATGTACCTCACGGGGTGGAGGGTCTTCCGCCACTAGGGCCGGCCGCCTTGGCGAAGTACCGCCGCAGCACGGCCCGGAACGCCACGGGATCGATCGGACCGACCTCGCGGCCCCGTTCGGTCCCGGACTCGACGAAAAGGTAGGTGGGGATCGCGTGGATCCCGAACGACCGCGTGACGGCCTCCGCCTCGTCGACGTTCACCTCGGCGAACTTCACCCGCCCCGAGAGCCGGACGGCGAGCTCGCGCAGCGTGGGTTGGATGATGCGGCACGGGGCGCACCAGTTCGCGTAGAAGTCGACGACGACCGGCATGGGCGAGCGGATCACCTCCGCCTCGAACGTCGTATCGTCGACCTGGACCAGCGCGTCCCGCTCCATCAGGGTCCCCGTCCGGCGTTCGAACTCGTGGCCCGTTTTAAGGATGTGTTTCGTCTCGCGGTCGAGGTCGTGCCGCGTCGGTCCGGCGAGGGTGGATCGGCCGTTCCGGCGGGCGTGCCGGCGGCCGTCCTCGCTTGGTATCGGACCCATCGCCGACCGCTCCCCTGGCGCGCCTCGAAGGAGCCGTATCGCATCTGGGTCGCGGAGGTCCTGCTCCAGCAGACGCGCGTCGACCAGGCGGCGCCGTACTTCGAGCGGTTCCTCGCCCGGTTCCCGGACCTCTCGACGCTGGCCCGGGCCCGGACCGCGCAGGTCCTCAAGGTCTGGCAAGGGGCGGGCTACTACGCCCGGGCCCGCAGGCTGCACGCGGCCGCGCGGGTGATCGTCCGGCAGCACAGGGGGGAGCTGCCGCGCTCGGTGGAGACCCTCGCCACGCTCCCCGGGGTGGGTCCGTACACGGCCCGGGCGATCGCCGCGATCGCCTTCGGTGCCCGCGTCATGCCGATCGACGCCAACGCGCTGCGGGTGGCGGCCCGTTGGACCCGCGAGACGCGAGACGTCGGCCGCTCGGCGGTGCGGGCGTCGCTCGAGGCCGCGCTGGAGCGGTCGATCCCTCCCGGCGACGCCGGGGAGTACGCCCAGGCCGTGATGGAGCTGGGCGAGACCATCTGCCGCCCCCGATCCCCCCGATGCGGGGTCTGCCCCGTGGCCCGCAGCTGCCGTGCCGCGACGGAGCTGGCCCGTCCGGAGCTGCTGCCCCACCGATCGCCACCGTCCGCCCGACCCCACGTGCGCGGCGCGGTCGTGGCCCTCACGCTCGGCGATCGCTGGCTGGTGCAGCGTCGACCCGACGACGGTCTCCTCGGGGGCCTGTGGGAGTTCCCGGGCGGCAAGATCGAGCCGGGGGAGTCCGCCGAGGCGTCCGCGCGGCGCGAGCTTCAGGAGGAGACCGGGGCGACCGCCGGCCCGCTCCGTGCCCTGGGGGTCGTCCGGCACGCCTACAGCCACTTCACGGTCGAGCTGCACGTCTTCCAAGGGGCTCCGCGTCGTCGGCCCCGGACCTCGGCCCGACGCCGGTGGGCGACCCTTCGGGAGGTCGCCGGCCTCCCGTTGCCTCGGGCGACCGAGCGGATCGTGGAGATGCTCACCGCGGCTCCTCAGGAGGTGGGAGACGAGGATGCGGGCCGGCCGCGCCGTGATGCCGGGCGGCCGTTCAGCTCCCCGGAACGAGCGAGGAGCCCCGCAGGGCCTCGCGGATCGCCTCGACCAGGTCCCGGACCGCGAACGGGCGGACGAGCGTCGCTCGGGCCCCGAGCGCCTCGGCCTCGGCGCGAAGCCCCTCGCGATCCCTCGGGAGCAGGACGATCGCCCGCAGCTCGGGCCGGGTCCGAAGCGCGTCGGTGAGCTCCTCCCGCCATCGGGCGGCCCCCGAGACGGCGTCGATGACCAGCAACGCCACGTCCGGCGGATCCCACCGGTGCAGCGCCTCGGCGGACGCGAGCTCGAGGACCACGGGATGCCGCTGGAGCGTGAGGATCCCCCGCAGGAGCAGACGGACGTCCTCGTCCGGGACCCAGAGGACCGCGGGCACGGGGCCGCCGGCCGAGGGCCCGGTGACCCCGGTCCCCTCCGCCGGGACGCTTGGCGTTCCACCGGTCGCGAAGGCGAACAACGTCCGCTGATCCCCGCCGTGCGCCGGCGGGTTCCCCATGTGACGATGGGCGTGGTCGAGTAGATGAACTCTCGGTGGCGCCAAGGGCCCCGAGGCGGTCACCGCCCAGCCTCCAGGATCGGCGTCAACTATATAGAGAGCCGCGGTATCCCCATAGTGGCCTCGGGCACCGACAGGGCCCGACCGGTGGCACCGTCCGCGAGACCGGTCGGTCCCTGTCGGTGCCTACCGGACACGCCGGGGATGCTCCTCGAACGATAGGTTCTTTTGACCGTCGCGAGGAGGTAGGCCGATGAGCCTGCTCTTTCGCCCGTCGGAGCACGACCGCGAGGCGCTACGGTCGACGGTCCGCTCCTTGAGGGAGGCCTCGGTCGCCGGCCTGGCGGCGGCGCTCTCCTGGAGGGTCCGCAAGGTCGAGCGCCTCCTGGTGGAGGAGCTGACGCGAGCCGGGACCTCGATGGCCTACGACCCGGCCCGCCGCGTCGTTCGTTGGGCGCCCCCGGTCGCCGTCGCGTGGTCGCACCCACCTCCGACGCTCACCTCGCCCCCGATCTCCGAGGCGCACGCCGACCTGGGACCCGCCCTGTCGGCTCCTCCGCCGGTCGTCCGCGCCGGCGGCCTGCGGGCCGAGTGCCCGTCCTGCCACCTTCCCCTGGTCGCGGCGACCTCCCCGAGCCTGAGCGTCTGCCCGCAGTGCGGCCGGCTGTTCGCTTCGCGAACGGCGACCGGCGCGGTCGAGTCTCGGACCGGGGCTCCCGCGGCGGCCTCCGAGGCCGGGGCGACGCCCGCGGGGAGCCCGTACGGGGAGCGTCGCTCGCAGGAGCTGCTCGCCGCGTACGTGACGTCGCGGCCGATCCCCTGCCCCCGATGCAAGACCCCGCTCCGGCATCGGGGCGTCAGCCAGTACGTCTGCCCGAGCTGCGGGGAGACCGTCAGCTTCGGACCGACGGGGGTCGTGCCCACGACCACCGCCCGCACCGCCCCACCGTAACGTCGTACGGGCCGCCCCGCGCCGGACGAGGGCCCGCCACGGCCTCGTCCCAGCCCTAGAACGGCACCCGCGCGCGGACCTCGCGGACGAGCTCCCCCGTCGCGATCGCCGCGCTCAGTCGGTCGATGTCGTCCGAGGCGCTGCGGTCGGCGACCCACGGTTCGCTGCGTCGTCGCAGCGCCTCGAGCGCCGCCTCGGAGCCCCGGCCGCCGTGCCGGGGTCGGCGGGCCTCGAGCGCCGCGCCCGCCACGAGCCACTCGATCGCGACGATCTTCCGCGTGTTCTCCAGCACCCGACGCAGCTTGCCACCGGCCCAGGCCCCCATGCTGACGAAATCCTCCTGATCGGCCGAGGTCGGCAGGCTGAACGCGCTCGCCGGGTGCACGAGGGCCGCGTTCTCGTTCACGAGCGCGGCCGCGACGTACTGCGCGATCATGAACCCGCTCGTGACCCCGGGATCGGGAGCGAGGAAGGCGGGCAGGCCCCGGTTCAACGCCGGGTGGACCAGACGGGAGGTCCTTCGCTCGGAGAACCCGGCGACGTACTGGACGGCGAGGGCCAAGGCGTCGAGGGCGTAGGCGAGCGATTGACCATGGAAGTTGCCGCCGCTGACGAACTCGTCCTGGCCGAAGACGAGCGGGTTGTCGGTCACCGCGTTGAGCTCGCGGACGAGGACGCCCTCCGCGAACTGGAGTCCCCCGCGGACCGCCCCGAGGACCTGAGGCAGGCAGCGAAGGGTGTACGGGTCCTGACCGCTCCAGGAGCTCCGGGCCGTCGCGAGCTCGCTCCCCTGCAGGAGCGCACGGAGCGAGGCGGCGACCGCCCGCTCGTCCGGGGCCCCACGAGCCTCCCCGAGGCGGTCGTCGAACGACTGGGGCGATCCGAGGAGCGCGTCGACCCCCATGCCGCCGGCGACGGTCGCGGCGTCGAGCAGCGCTCTCGCGTCCGCGACGCCGAGGGCGAGGTACGACGCCATGAGCGCCGTTCCGTTCAGCAGCGCCACCCCCTCCTTCGCCTCGAGCTCGAGCGGGGCGAGCCCCTCCCGGGCGAGCAGCTCCCGGGCGGGGATCGCGGCCCCCCCCGAGGGTTCGCGGAATCGGCCCTCGCCGGTCAGCGCGAGGGCGAGATGGGCGAGCGGGGCGAGGTCCCCGGACGCCCCGACGGAGCCCTGCTCGGGGATCCAGGGTACCAACCCTCGGTTCAGCAGCTCGGCGAGGAGCTCGAGCAGCGCCGGACGGACCCCGGAGAGCCCCCGGGCCAGGGAGTTCAGGCGGAGCAGGAGCAGGCCGCGGACCATCTCCGTCGGCAGGGGAGGGCCGGTGCCGCTGGCGTGGCTGCGCACCAGCGACCGCTGGAGCTCCCGGACTCGGTCGCGAGGGATCGTCACGGAGCCGAGGGCCCCGAAGCCGGTCGTCACCCCGTAGACCGCGCGGCCCGCGTCGACGGCCCGTTCCACGGACCGGCGGCTCTCGTGGACCCGGGCGATCGCCTCGGGGGCGACGGCGACGCGCTCCCCTCGTCGAACGACGGCGAGGAACCGCTCCGGCGTCAGGGAGCGACCGTCCAGCGGGACGGTCTCGGACATCCCTCCGACCGCGGCGCCGAGCGCCCTACGCCGCGACGGGGACGACGAGCTCGCCGCCGGACTTCTGCAACGACGGTTGACGGCGGGTCTTCGCGCCCTTGGTCTGCCAGAAGATCTCCGCGAACTCCTGGACCAGCTTGAGGAGATCCTGCGCGTCCGCGATGGCCGTCGACTGCCGGGCCTTGGAGGACTGCTTGAGGATCTTGACGACGAGCTCCGCCAGTTGGGGATGCTGCTTGGCGTGGTCCGGCGTGACGTAGTCCCCCCAGATGACGCGGACCTCGTGCTTGACCCGCTCGGCGTGCTGCTCCTTGACCGCCGTGTAGCGCGCGAGCTTGGCGACGTAGGCGGCCCGATCCTCGGGTTTGGCGTCCGCGGCCAGCGCCGGCGCCTCGGCGATCAGCTGGTCCATGCGAAGCACGGTGAGCGCGGCGATCTGCGCTTCGTGGGGGTCGTAAATACCGCACGGGATGTCGCAGTGCGCGTGGGCGACCTCGGGCGGTCGTAGCGCGTCCCAGGACCGGTAGAGGGCTTCGCGAAGGCGAGCGATCGCGGTCATCGGCGTGGGAATTTTCGACCGAGGATAACGTTGCCGGAGACCAGGCCGCTCCGAGATCGTCTCCGCCGCCGGTGGCGCAGCCGACGGTTCGTGGTGCGCGACGGCTCGATGCTCCCCAGCCTGCGGCCGGGGGACCGCGTGTGGGTCGACCCGGGATCTCCCCGCGACAGGCTGCCGTCGGTCGGGGAGATCGTCGTGCTCCAGGACCCCGAGCTCCCGTCGCGCCGCCTCATCAAGCGCGTGGTGGGCCGGGACGAGCGGGAGGGGACCGTGACGGTGCTCGGCGATGCGGGCGGCGCCAGCCACGACAGTCGCGACTTCGGTCCCGTTCCCCGCGACGCGATCCTCGGCGTCGCCTGGTTCCGCTATCTCCCCTCCGCGCGGAGGGGACCGATCGAGCCCTCGGACGCCCCGCACAAACCTTAACCGATGGTTGGATTCCCAACATCGATGCGTCCGCTGGTTCGTAACGCCGTCTTCGTCGCCGTGGTCGTCGCGGTCGGGATCTCGGGATTCGCGGGAGGCTGGGTGCTCAAGCCCACCTCGAGCTCGTCCGGTACGCAGACCCTCTGGGTCGTGGGGGCCGGTTCGCTCGCCCCGATCCTTCCGTCGTTCGTCTCGTCGTTCGTCAACGCGACCCCCGGCGTGTCGTCGCCGGTCTCCGCCCAACTGTACGAGGGGAGCTCCACGGCCGCCTCGAGCCTCGCGGGCGGTAACCAGCCGTACGATGTGTTCGTCGCGGCGGACTTCCGCACGATCCCGCAGGACATCGAGACGCCGGCGCCGAGCGTCGCCTCCTGGGAGGTCGTCTTCGCCTCGGACCCGATGGTCCTGGCCTACGCCCCCTCGGACAGCGCCCTCGCGGGGATCAACGGGGCGAACTGGTACGACGTGATCAACCACACGGGCATCATCCTGGGGGCGCCGAACGCGAGCTCGGACCCGCTCGGGGCCAACGCGATCTTCACGCTCGAGCTCCAGGATCACGCCGCCGGGCTCGGCGGGGCGTTGTACAGCCGCTTCTTCACCGGCGCCCAGGGGGCCCTGGCCGGTCCGACGTCGCAGACGTCCTACGTCTCCGAGGACGTCGCCGGGACGGCGCTCTCCTCGGGCGAGGTCGACGTGTTCCTGATCTACCGCTCCTTCGCCGTCGCCGACCACCTCGCCTACGTCAACCTCAGCTCGTCGGTGAACCTCGGCAACACCTCGTCGACGAGCGTCGCGAGCTACCAGGGCGTCTCGACCACGGTGCTCTCCGGGACCGGCACGAAGGTCGAGAAGGGCGCGCCCGTGCTGTTCTCGTTGACCGTCCCGTCCACGGCGAAGAGCGTCGCGCTCGGGGAGCTGTTCGCGGCGTACCTGCTGAGCAACACCACCGCCGCGGCCTGGGGCCACCTCGGCTTCGTGCCCCTGGCCCCCGAGTGGTCGGACCGGCCGGCGTCCGTGCCGGCGGCGCTCGCCGGCTCGCCCCCGACCGGGGTCGCCCCCCTCCCCTCCTACCTCGCGGCCCTCTTGTAGTCCCGAACTCCGTCACGGGCATCGATGCCCGCGGCGGAGGCGCCTCCAGCCCGCCCTCGTCGTCGGTGGGTAGCCCCGACCGTCGCCGGGGTCCTCTCCGCCTCCCTCCTCGGCCTGTTCGTGCTGCCCCTGGTCGCGCTCTTCGCCGACGCGGGGGCCGCCGGGATCGTCCAGGCGGCCACGAACGCGGCGTTCCGGACCACCATCGAGTTCACCCTCCTCGCGTCGGGGATCGCCGTCGCCCTCGGGGTCGTGACCGGTGTCCCCCTGGGCTACGTGCTCGCGCGGTACCGGTTCCGCGGCCGCTCCGTGCTGGAGTCGATCGTCCTCGTCCCCGTCGTGATCCCCCACCTGATCGTCGGGCTCGCCCTGCTCCTGCTGCTTGCCCCACGGGCCCCGCTCGGGTCGATCGTGGCGCGGCTCGGGATCCCCGTGTTCGACGCGACCGCCGGCGTGATCCTGGTGATGCTCTACGTCGGCGCGTCGTACGTGGTGCTCGCCAGCCAGACGGCGTTCGCGGCCGTCGACGACGAGCTCGTCGAGTCGGCCCGGTCCCTGGGGGCGTCCCCGACGGAGGCGTTCCTCTCCGTCACGCTGCGCTCGTCCGCCCGGGCGATCGTGACCGGGGCGCTGCTGATGTGGGCCCGCGGCGTGAGCGAGGTCGGCGGGTTCCTCCTGCTCGCCTACGCCGTCAACCCGAGCTTCCCGTGGTCGGGGCCGGTGACGAACACCGCCTCGGTGTTCATCTTCAACTACTACGGCATCGACCCGCACGCTGCCGTGGGGTTCGCCGCGGTGCTCGTGCTGGTCTCGCTGGCGATCTTCCTCGGGGTCCGGTTCCTCGACCGTCCCGGGCTCGCCTGGACCCGTGGGGGATGGTTCTCGTGACCGGGCTGGCCGTACGCGGGCTCACGGCCCGTCGCGGGGCGTTCCTCCTCGGACCGGTGGATCTGGAGGTGCCGCGCGGCCAGGCGATCGCCGTGCTCGGTCCGTCCGGGGCCGGGAAGACCACGCTCCTGCGGACGGTCGCCGGCTTCCTCGCTCCCGATTCGGGCTGGGTTCGCTGGGACGGCACGGACCTCGGCGGGACCCCGCCGGAGCGACGACGGTTCGGCTTCGTTCCCCCGAACCTCGGCCTCTTCCCGGACCGCACGGTACGGGGGAACGTCGCCTATCCGCTCCGCCTCGCCGGTCGGCCGGACGCGGCCGAGCGCTCGCAGCAGTGGATCGACCGGTTCGACCTCGGGCCGCTCGCCGAACGGTACCCCCGCGACCTGAGCTCGGGGGAGCGGGCGCGGGTGGCGATGGCGCGCGCCCTCGCGGCCGAGCCCGTGGCCCTGTTGTGGGACGAGCCGCTCGCGGCGCTGGACGTCGACGGCCGGGATGCCCTGCTGCGCGACCTCGAGGAGCTCCTCGAGGCGGAGGGGATCGCCCTCGTGCTCGTCACCCACGATCCCACGACGGCGGCGACCCTCGCCTCGGCCTACGCCGTGATGGCCGCCGGTCGCCTGAGGTTCTCCGGCTCCCCCTCCGCGCTCGCCGCCGCGCCCCTCGACCGGTTCCTCGCGCGGTTCCTCGGTTACGAGAACCTGTACGGGCCGGCCGAGCTCCGCCTGGCCCGGGACCGATCGCTCGGAGGGCGGCTCCTTCGGGCCGCCGGTCCCGGCGGGATCGTGGTCCCGACGGACGCGCTGCGGTGGCGGGCGGGGTCCGGCGACGCGCGGGTCGCCGCGCTGCGCGATGCCCCGGGGGGCTGGGTCGTCGCGCTGCGCGACGGCCCGCTGCTGTTCCGGGTCCACGTCGCGGGCCCGTTGCCCGGCCTGAGGGTCGGCGACGCCGTCGACCTCGACCTCGACGAGGGGGCGCTGCGGCCGCTCGAGCTGGCCGACGGGGAGCCATGAGGCGCGAGGCCTCCCTCACGCCGACGGACGTTCGCCTGCTCGAGCTTCTCGCGAGGGTTCCCAACGTCGTGCGCGCCGCCCGGGCCCTCGGCATCGATCGCGACCGGGCGGTCTATCGCCTCCGGAGGCTCGCGCGCCTCTACGGGCCGGTGACGGTCTCGACGCGGGGCGGGACTGCGGGGGGAGCGACCCGCCTCACCGGGTCGGGCCGGCGCCTGCTCGCGCGCTCCACCGGACGCCACCCGGACGCCAACCGCTGGTCCGGTCGGTACCGTCGGGGACCCCCGCCGACGGTCGACGTCGGCGACGGCCTCGCGCTCGAGGTCGCGTTCCGCGCCCGGGAGGGGGCCGCGGTGACCGTCGAGCTCGATCCCGAGGCGATGGTCCTCGCCCGGCGCTCCGCGGAGCTCTCCGCCCGCAACGTCCTGCGGACCGTCGTCGACCGGGTGCACCGCCGGGCCGACGGCACCGCCACGATCGTCGCACGGTGGGCCGGCGAGCGCGTCCGGGCGGAGCTGACCGTCGGCTCGGTCCGCCGGCTCGGGCTCCGGCCCGGCCGGCCCGTGCTCCTCTACGCGAAGGCCGTCAGCGTCCGCCGCGTCCCTAGTCGCGGATCCCCTCGCCCGTGAGGGAGAAGACCGCCTCCCCCTCGGGGAGGTTCGGCGAGTCGATCAGCCGCGCGATCCGTCGGGGCGGCTTGGACTTCCTCAGGTAGATCCGGTACGTCGCCGCGTGGGCGACGATGTTCCCGCCGATCGGCCGGGTCGGGTCGCCGAAGAGGATGTCCGGCCTCGCCGAGACCTGGTTCGTCACCACGATGGCGGCGTTGTACGTGTCGGCGAAGCGCAACAGCTCGTGCAGGTGCTTGTTGAGCAGCTGCTGGCGGGGCGCCAGCTCGGCCCGGCCCACGTACTCCGATCGGAAGTGGGAGGTCAGCGAGTCGACGACGAGCAGGCGGATCGGCTTCTCCCGGGCCAGCTCCTGGGCCTTCTGCACGAGGAGCATCTGGTGGTTCGAGTTGAACGCCCGGGCGACGTGGATGCGCTCGAGGGTCGCCGCGGGGTCGACCCCGAGCCCCTTGGCCATGTCGACGATCCGCTCGGGCCGGAACGTCGATTCCGTGTCGATGTAGACGACCTCCCCCTCGAGGCCGCCCTGGGCCACGGGCTGCTGGACGTCGACCGCGATCTGGTGGCCGAGCTGGGTCTTGCCGGTGCCGAACTCCCCGCTGAACTCCGTGATCGCCTGGGTCTCGACCCCGCCGCCGAGGAGCTCGTCGAGCGCCTTGGCGTTGGTCGTGATCCGTCCGAGGTGCTTGCGCCGCTCGAGCACGGCCGCGCCGCTCTCGAAGCCGCCGACGTCGGCCCGGCGGCGGGCCTCCCCGATGATCCGCTGGGCGATCACCGTCCCGATCTCGGCCGCCTCGGCGACGTCCCCGGGGGAGGCGACGGCCAGTTCCATGAGGTCGGTGTAGCCGCTCTCCCGGAGCTTCTCGGCGGTCGTCGTGCCGACCCCCGGAAGGTCCTCGAGGGCGATCTCGGTCCGCTCGTCGGGGGGCGCGGAGCTCCCGCCGGCGCCGCGCGGGGCTGGTTTGGACGGCACGAACGCTCGACCGGCCCCCCGAGAGATAAGGGTGCGGGGAGGGGACGCGAAACGGTGGGGGATGGTCGCGCCGCGCCGTCCCGACTAGGCGGTGACCGGGGCGAACGGCTCCCCGGTCAGCCGCTCGAAGACGGTCGTGTAGAGCCGGCTCACCTCGTCGACGAGCAGCGGGGGCAGCGGCGGGATCGGCGGCTCGGGGGCCGCGTGCTCGCGGGCGTGGGTGAGCTTGTCGAAGTAGCCGGACTGGCGGTAGTGCTGCCGCACGAACTCCTTGGAGAAGTCGACCTGGCGGCCCCGGACGAAGGCGTCCTTGTCCCAGAACCGGTCCTCGTCGGCGGTCCCGAACGTGTCGACGACCATCAGGGCGCCCTCGTCGTCGACGGCGAACTCCTTCTTGCCGTCGACGTGGATCAGCCCCCGGGGCCCGATCTCCTCCTGCATCGCCCGGTCCACCGTCAGGATCGTCTCCCGAAGCTCCTCGAGCTGGGCCCGGTCGATCGCCGCGAGCTCCACGGCCTCCTCCGTGGTGAGGAGCCGGTCGACCGGCTCGAGCTTGGTCGTCACCTCGAAATGCGGCTCCGGGAGCTCGTCGGCGTAGGCGACGGTGCGGCCCGCCGGGAAGCCGAGCTGCCGGGGGCTCACCTTGCCGGATCGGACCCGGTCCCACAACGAGCCCGCGACGTAGTAGCGGACGATCAGCTCGAGCGGGACGAGGTAGCTCCGGGGCGACGGGCCAAGGCTCCTCGGGTTCGGCACGACCCGGACCCGGCGGACCCGCATCGCGGTCGGGCCGGCGAGGCGGAGGAAGTGGTGGCGCACGCCGAGGCGCTGGCATCGCGAGAACCAGTGCGCCGCGGTCCGGCACAGCGTCTCGCCCTTGAACGGGATCTCGCTCGGGATGTGCTTGTCGAAGACCGAGATGTCGTTCGTGAACCGGAACTCGAGCTCGGTCGGGGAGACCTCGTAGACCTCCTTCACCTTGCCCCGCCGCAGGAACGTCGGACCGGGACCGGTCACCGGGGGAGCCGCCTTGGCCATGGTCGCCGAGGATGGCCGTGGGGCTTAACGTTCGCCGTCGGGGCGACGGCTCAGAGCGGCCGGGCGTGGATCGACGTCACCGGCCGGAAGCCGCGCTTGGCGTAGAACCGGACGGCGATCTCGTTCTGGGCGGGGAACTCCGCCGTGACGACGCCGGCGCCCTTCGCCTTCAACGCGGAGGAGACCTCGGCGAGCAGGTACTCGCCGACGCCGCGTCGCCGGTAGAGCGGCAGGAGGTAGATGTCGACGATCACCCCCTCGAACTGGGGGGTGTAGAACGGTCGCTCGCGGACGACGGCCCGGACGAACCCGACGACCTTCTCGCGGTCGGCGCCGGACCCTTCCGCGACGAGCACGACCGCCTTCGGGTCGGCCAGCTGGCCGCGGACGGTCTCCCGGGCCTGAGCCTCCGCATCGTCGCGGACCTTCAGGAGCGGGTCGAACTCCTCGTTGAGCCGTTTCAACCGCAGGAGCAGCGGCACGATCGCCGCGACGTCCGCGTCGCGCGCGGGCCGCAGGTGGATCGCGGGCGCCGAGCGGTCGCCGGCCGGCGGCGAGGGGGTGGAGGCGCTCACACCGACCTCCGCTGGCCGACCGGGCCGCGGGGCGCGGGCGGGGTGAGCCCCCCGCGCGC
>JASIDM010000164.1 GCA_030044695.1 Thermoplasmata archaeon | reverse complement strand
CCGCCTCCGCCTCGGCCGCGACGGCGGCGCTCTCGAGCCGCCGCGTGCGCTCGCCGTCGACCTCGGCCTGGACCGCCCTCACGGTCGCCTCCGCCTCGTCGCGGGCGCGCTGGACCGCCCGCTCGGTCTCCTCCCGGGCGGCGCGCAGCTGGCCCTCCCACTCCGCCTCGACCGCCTTGACGCGGCGGAGCGCCTCGACCGTCTGCGGGTCGCCCGCGGTCGACGTCGGGGCGCTCACGCGGCCCCTCCGCCGGTGACGCGCATCACGATCAGGAGGAACAGGGCGAGCGCGGCGAGCTTCCAGGCGGCGCTCACCGTCCACAGGGCGGCGAACCGCGCCACCGCCGACCTAGGCGAGCGCACCCTCGGCCTCCTGCTCCATCTTGCGCTTGACGGTCTTCAGCATGCTGAACGAATCGCGCTCCATCTCGTCGAAGCGGAACTTGATGTACCGCACGACCGCCTCCAGGCGGGGGATCAGGACGTTCTCGATCGCGCTCGCGCGCCGCTTCGTGCGCTCGATCTCCCGCAGCAGGCGCCGGAGCGCGTTCTCCTTCTCCGCGACGTCCAGGACGACCTCGTAGATCTGCTGGAAGCGGCGGACCGCCTCCCCGACCGACGTCGGGAGGTCGATGAGGGAGACCGTCGGGAGCGGCTGGAAGCTCCCGCCGTCGACCCGCGGGGTCCGGACCCCCATCACGTTCTTGGTGGCGACGGCGACCTCGGGCAGCTCCGGGAGGAGCATCGAGATGTTCTCGAGCCGCGTCGGCCCCTCGATCGTCTCGGCGAGGCGGATCGCCTCGTAGCCCCGGACGATCCGCTCCCGCAGGTCGCCGCGCAGCCGGACGGCCTCCTTGGAGATCCGGAAGAACTCGGTGATCAGCGCCGTCCGCTTCAGCTTGAGCGGGTTGAGCCCGCGCTTGGCGACGACGATCCGGCGGCGGGTCCGCAGCAGCTCGAGCCGCGTCGGGCGCACGTTCTCGATGGCCACGTGCTCCTGCCCCCTCCGCGGCTACACGCCGGGGACCGGCGGGTGGGCGCGGTACTGCTGGAGGAACTCCGGACGGATCCGCTTGAGCTCGGCGTCGGGGAAGTCGGAGAGGATCTCCCAGGCGATCCGCAGGCTCTCGTCGATCGTGCGGTCCTCGTCCGCGCGCTGCGCGACGAACTCCCGCTCGAACCGGTCGGCGACCTTGAGGTAGAGCCGGTCGACGGCGCTGAGGGCCTCCTCGCCGACGATCGCCGAGAGCGCGCGCTGGTCCTTCCCCGTCGCGTAGGCGCTGAACAGCTGGTCGGAGACGCCGCGGTGGTCGTCGCGGGTGCGGTCCTTGCCGATCCCCTGGCCCATCAGGCGCGAGAGGCTCGGCAGGATGTCGATCGGCGGGTAGATCCCCTTGCGCTGGAGGTCCCGGCTCAGGTACATCTGGCCCTCGGTGATGTAGCCGGTGAGGTCCGGGATCGGGTGGGTCACGTCGTCGGCGGGCATGGTGAGGATCGGGAGCTGGGTGATCGAGCCCTTGCGGCCGTGGATCTTCCCCGCGCGCTCGTAGATCGTCGCGAGGTCGGTGTAGAGGTACCCGGGGTAGCCCCGTCGGCCCGGCACCTCCTCGCGCGCGGCCGAGACCTCGCGCAGCGCCTCGCAGTAGCTCGTCATGTCCGTGAGCACGACCAGGACGTGGAGGTCCTCCTCGTAGGCGAGGTACTCCGCCGCCGTCAGGGCCATCCTCGGCGTGACGACGCGCTCCATCGACGGGTCGCTCGAGAGGTTCAGGAACGCGACGGTGCGCTCGAGCGCCCCGGTCGCCTCGAACTCCTTGAGGAAGAAGTTCGCCTCCTCGCTGGTGATCCCCATGGCGGCGAAGACCACGGCGAACCCCTCGCTCGAGTTGCGCAGCTTGGCCTGGCGCACGATCTGGGCGGCGACCTGGTTGTGGGGGAGCCCCGCGCCGCTGAACAGCGGCAGCTTCTGGCCCCGGACGAGCGTGTTGTTGACGTCGATCGTCGAGATCCCCGTCTGGATGAACTCGCTCGGCTCCTCGCGCGAGTAGGGGTTCATGGCGTTGCCGACGATCTCGAGCCGCGTCGAGCTCACGATCTTCGGCCCGCCGTCGCGCGGCTCGCCGAGGCCGGTGAAGACCCGGCCGAGGAGCTCGTTGGAGACGGCGAGGGTCGCGACCTCGCCGAGGAACTTCACGCTCGTCCGCTCGAGGTTGAACCCCATCGTCGGGCCGAAGACCTGGACGATGGCGAGCCCCTTGCGCGAGTCGAGCACCTGGCCCTGGCGCCGCTCGCCGCTCGGCAGGGTGATCTCGACGATCTCCCCGTAGGCGGCGTTGTCGATCTCGCGCACGAAGAGCAGCGGTCCGGTCACCCGGTCGATCGTGCGGTAGTCGATCGGGACGTCGGCGACCGCCGGGGACGCCTTGGGCGTCCGCGCTCCCTTCGCGGCCATCAGCCCGCCCCCCCGGCCGTCACGCTGGCCACCGCCGAGTCGACCTCGAGCTCCAGAGCATCGAACTGTGATGCGAGCTCCGCCTCGGGGATCCACTTCATCCGCGAGAGCTTCGTCCGGACCGGCAGCCGCTGGAGCTGCTGGACGGTCGCCCCCTTCTCGACCGCCTCCTGTTCGCGATCGCCGAAGGCGACGATGGCGCGCAGCATGCGGAGCTGCTTCTGGATGGACGTGAAGGTGTCGACCGGGTCGTAGGCGCTCTGCTGGAGATAGTCCTCCCGCAGCATCCGGGCGACGTCCAGCGTCGCCTTCTCGCGCTCCGGCAGGGCGTCGACCCCCACCAGCTGCACGATCTCCTGGAGCTCGGCCTCCTTCTGCAGGATGCCGAGCGCGCGCTGGCGCAGGGCCACGAACTCGCCGGAGAGCCGCTCGCGGTACCACGGGGCGAGGTCCTGGACGTAGAGCGAGTAGCTCTGGAGCCAGTTGATCGACGGGAAGTGCCGGCGCGAGGCGAGGGAGGCGTCGAGCGCCCAGAAGACCCGCGCGACGCGCAGGGTGTTCTGGCTCACCGGCTCCGACGTGTCCCCACCGGGCGGGGAGACGGCCCCGACGACCGTCACGGACCCCCGACGACCGTCCGGCGAGAGCGTGACGACGCGGCCGGCGCGTTCGTAGAACTCCGCGACGCGGCGGCCGAGGTACGCCGGGTACCCCTCCTCCCCGGGCATCTCCTCCAGCCGACCGGAGATCTCCCGCATCGCCTCCGCCCAGCGGCTGGTGGAGTCGGCCATCAGCGCGACGTCGTAGCCCATGTCCCGGTAGTACTCCGCGATGGTGATCCCCGTGTAGACGCTCGCCTCGCGGGCGGCGACGGGCATGTTCGAGGTGTTGGCGATCAGCACGGTCCGCTGCATCAGCGGCTTCTTCGACTTCGGGTCGACGAGGTTCGGGAACGTCGCGAGCACCTCCGTCATCTCGTTGCCCCGCTCGCCGCAGCCGACGTAGACGACCACGTCGGCGTCGGACCACTTCGCCAGCTGCTGCTGCGAGACGGTCTTGCCCGAGCCGAACGGACCCGGGATGCAGGCCGTCCCGCCCTTGGCGATCGGGTAGAACGAGTCGATGACCCGCTGGCCGGTGACCAGCGGGATGTCGGGCGGGAGCTTCTGGCCCACCGGCCTCGGGATCCGGACCACCCACTTGTGGGCGAGGAACAGCGGCGCGGAGGTCGTGCCGCTCTGGACCGAGCCGATCGGATCGCGGATCGTGTACGTCCCGCTGGCGAGCGTCTTGAGCGTGCCGGCGACGCCGGGGGGGACGAGGACCTTGTGGAGGATGAGGTCCGTCTCCTGGACGGTGCCGAGGATTGTCCCGGGCCCCACCTCGTCGCCGACCTTCGCCGTCGCGACGAACGGCCACTTCCGCTTCTCGTCGAGCGGCGGCGCGACGGTGCCGCGGGTGATGAAGTCCCCGACGCCCTTTTGGATGACATCGAGCGGCCGCTGGACGCCGTCGTAGATCGAGGTGAGGAGGCCCGGCCCCAGCTCGACGCTCAGCGCGGCCCCGGTGTTCTCGACGGGATCGCCCGGCCGCAGGCCGGTGGTGTCCTCGTAGACCTGCACCGTCGCCGTCCCGGCGACCAGGCGGATGATCTCGCCGACGAGCCCGAGCGAGCCGACGCGCACGACGTCGTACATCCGGGCCTCCTCCAGGCCCTCGGCGATGACGACCGGGCCCGAGACCCGTGCGACGATCCCTGCCATGACCTTGCCCTCAGCTCGCGGGCCCCAGCGTGACCCCGAGGACCCGCTTCGCGAGCGCCGCGATGCTCTCGACCTCGTACTCGCCCCCCGGGGTCGGGACGAAGACCACGAGCGGCCGGAGCGACGCGTCGGCGTGGGCCCGCTGGGTCTCCGACAGTCGGGGACGGATCGCCTGGCTCGCGATCACGAGGCTGAACGCGTCGTTCCCCAGCGCCTTCTGGAACTCGGCGACGCTCGTGTCGGGCGTGACCTCGACGACATCCTTCAGCCCGATCAGACGGAAGCCGATCGCGAGCTCGCGCTCGCCCACGACGACCGTTCGGCCGGGGAGCGCGGACGCCTCGGGCACGGCGTCCTCGGCGGGATTCCTCCGTATTTAAGCGCTGTCGGCGGCAGAACGTCGGGAGGCGACGTCGGGCTATCGCGCGCCGCGCCGGGGGGGCGGTCCGGTCCCGGCGCCGAGGTCCGAGGCCATCGCCCGGGCGAGCCTCCGCCACAGGGCGGCGTCCTCCCGAGCGACCTCGCGCGCCCGGCGCGCGAGCTGGGCGGGCGTGAGCGGTCGCGGAGCGCGCTCGACCTGCAGGCCGATGAACTCGAGCGAGGACCCCCGGCGGCCGCGCGGGACGATCCGGTAGAAGAACTGCGAGTGCCGCGTCGGGCCGCCGACGTGGGTGTTCGTCCAGGCACGGTCCCTCGGCCGGAGGCGAACGAGCCGCTGCTTCGTCACCGTCCGCCCGTCCCGAACGATCGTGTCCGTGAGGAGGATCGTCCGGGGAGCGACGACCTCGATGCGTCGACGCCCCTGCTGTCCCATCCGGGCGGGGTCGTCCGGGGCGTAGTCGACGGCCCAGCGGTACGCCGCGTCGGCCGACGCGGGCAGGCGGGTCGTGAACCGATAGTCGAAGGCGATCAGCGGCACGTCGGTCCGACCTCCTACTTGTACGTCGAGCGGTGCACGTGCTGCTCGTCGTCGGTGATCAGGATGCACTCCCCCTCGCACTCGAACAGGCACGCCTCGCAGACGATGCACTCCGGGCCGTGGATCGCCAAGGACTTCTCGCCCCGGAACTGGAACTTCGCGGCGACGGCCGGGTCGTCGAGGACGTCCGGCACCTCCTCGCGGGGGCGCAGTTCGAAGACGTTCGTCGGGCAGACGTCGCGGCAGTGCGAGCAGCCGGTGCACTTCGCGATGTCGATGTCGACCTGGACCATCGGCGGTGTTCCCGAGGCTCGGGGCCTCATAGCGTTGCAGCGCCGCCGGTCCCCGGGGCTGGAACGGTCGGCGCCAGGAGCGTCCGCGAGCCCTCTCCCGAGCGGTTAACGTCCCCGGCCCGATCGCCGGGCGGGTCGACCGTGGGTACCCTGCTCCTCGGCACCAGCGGCTGGGACTATCCGGAGTGGGTCGGCCGGGTCTACCCGCCCCGCGGGGCCGCCGACCGACTCCGGCAGTACGGACGGTGGTTCCCGATCGTGGAGGTGAATTCGACGTTCTACCGGCTGCCCGAGCCGTCCGTTGCCGCGTCGTGGGTGGCGCGGACCCCCTCCTCGTTCCGGTTCGCCGCGAAGTTCCCCCGCACGATCACCCACGATCGGCGCCTCGAAGGGACCGAGGAGGAGCTCGCCCGCTTCCTCGCCGTCCTCGCGCCGCTGCGCGCGGCGGGCAAGTTCGTCGCCGCGCTCCTCCAGCTGCCGCCCTCGCTGCCGTTCGACGCGGCGACCGCGGAGCGGTTCTACGCGCTCCTGCCGAAGGACCTCCCCGTCGCGGTCGAGTTCCGCGAGCGGTCCTGGCTCGCCGCGGAGTCCTACGCGCTCCTGCGAAAGTTCGGCCTCGCGAACGTCGTGGTCGACGGGCCGCATCTGCCGATCGCCCTCGAGGTCACCGCGTCGTTCGCCTACGTGCGCTGGCACGGGCACGGCGAGCGGATCTGGTACGACTACACCTACTCGCCCGCCGAGCTCGCCGCCTGGGTCCCCCGCCTCCGGGCGCTCACCGACGCGGCCGAGTTCGTCTACGGGTTCTTCAACAACCATTTCCGCGGCGACGCGGCCGTGAACGCCCGCTCGCTGTCCGAGATGCTCGGGCTCCCGGCCGCGCGGAAGGACCTCCTCGGCTAGCGGCCGCGGGCCGCCCGCCCCTCGACGTGGCCGACCCGCCGGGAACGCGTCGTTCCCGGGCCGTTTCAACGGCCCTCCCTCGCCGTCGCTTTAGACCGCTCCCGGCCGTGGGGCGGTGGGGGATCGCCGATGGCCGGGGCGTTCACGGTCGAGCCGGAGCTTGCGCTCGAGGAACCGTTCCCCGTCCCGCCCCCGGGGCCGCGGGAGCGGTCGCCCTCGCCGCGTCCTTCCCGCCCCCGGCTCCGTCCCCTTTCCCGGGCCGCCCGGGTCCGGTCCTCGCCGGTCCTCCCGCCCTCGCCCGCGCTGTTCCCGTGGCTGGCCCGGGGCTTCGCGCCCGGCGAGGCGACCGTGTGGTGCGGTCCGCGGATCGCCGTCGAACCGCTGCTCGAGCTGCTCTACGCCGGGAGCGCGCTCGCGCGGGGGCGGATCTCCCTGCTGGAGGGGGCGAACCGGTTCCATCCGTACCGGATCGGCGAGCTCGGACGCTCCCTCGGCGTCGATGCCGAAGAGACGCTGCGCCGGGTCCGCCTCGCCCGGGCGTTCACCGCCCACCAGATGGTCGCGCTGGTCGACGGATGGGCCCGCGAGGTCCGTCGCCACCTCCCGACCCTCCTCGTCGCCCACGATCTCCCGACGCTCTTCTGGGACGGGGAGACCCCGGACGACGAGCGGGACGCCCTGCTCCGCCACGCGGCCCGGACCCTCGCCCGCCTCCTGCAGGAGGCCGGCCTCCCGCTGCTCCTCACGCTCGGGCCGGAGGGGGCCGCGAGCTTCTCGGGCCTGGTCCGGGAGGGGCCCCCCTGGGCGGACTACGTCACGTTCGTCCGGGGACCGACCACGCTCCGGCTCCATGCGCTGCGGCACGACGCGCACCTCACGCTCGTCGCACGGTCCCCCGGCCAGCTCGGCCTGGAGGCGTTCGGCGGCCGCTCGCCGGCCGAGGAGGTGATCGGGTGGGACGTACCGCCCCGACGTACCGCCAGGCGCTCGAGGAGCGGCTGAAGCGCTGGGACGCCTTCGCGCACCTGCTCACGACGCCCGAGGACCGCGCGGCGTTCGAGCTCGTCCGCACCGGGGCGCGCCGCTACGCCGCCCAGGCGACGTACGTCGGGAGCCCGGACCTGCTCGAGGCGATCCTGCTCTCCGTCCTCACCGATCTCGCCGGTCGGCTCCGGGCCGCCGAGCCGGAGCGACCCCCGCGCCGCTAGCCGTGGCCGACGGCGCTCCCTTGCCCCACGGCTGGCTGCTCGACATCACGGAGAGCCCCGACGGGCGTTCCGTCGTCCTCTGGGTGAAGGACCGCACGGACGGTCGGGTCCGCCGCGCCGCCGTCGACTTCCGCCCTCCGTTCCTGGTCGCGGGCCCCGGCGACGAGCTGCGCGCGCTCCTCCGCCGGCTCCGGGACGTGCCGGCCGTCGCCTCCGCCGAGCTCGGGGTCGGCCGGCCGTCGCTCTTCGACCGACGGCCGCGCCCGGTCGTGCGGGTCGTGCCGCGGCTGAACCCGGGCCGCCGCGCGCTCGCCCGGGAGATCGACGCCAGCGGCGGCTACGCGACGTTCACGCTCTACGACGTCGACCTCGGCCCCCCCCAGCTCTACCACCTCGCCCGCGGTCTCTACCCGTTCGCCCCGGTCGCCGGCAGCGGGCCGGCCTGGGTCGCGACGGAGCCCGCGGAGACGATCGTCTACCGGACGCCCCCGCTGCGCGTCGCGCCGCTGGAGCTCCGCCTCGAGGGGGCGCGGCGGGGCCGGCTCCCTCCCCCGGAGGGCCGGATCGCGGCCGTGCGCCTCGGCGACGTGACGCTCGACGGACCGGAGGAGGCGCTCCTGCGGGCCCTGGTCGACGAGCTGGCGCGGACCGATCCGGACGTCCTGCTCACCGAGGGGGGCGACGCCTTCGACCTCCCGTGGCTCTACCGGCGGGCGGGGGCGTGCGGGCTCTCCCCCGGGGCGTTCGCCCTCGGCCGGGTGCCGACGGCGTTCTCCCCGACACGGCCGGCCCGCTCGTTCACCTCCTACGGCCGGGTCCTCCACCGCGACGCGACGTACCCGGTCCCCGGCCGCTTCCACATCGATCGGTCGAACTCGTTCCTGTACGAGGACACCGAGCTCGCCGGCCTGATCGACGCCGCCCGGCTCTCCCGCCTCTCGCTCCAGACGGTCGCCCGCCAGTCCCCGGGAACGTGCTTCACCGCGATGGAGATGGCGCAGGCGCTCGCGGAGGGCGCCCACGTCCCGTGGAAGAAGAACCGTCCGGAGGGGTTCCGCACCGGCGCCTCCCTCGTCGCCTCCGACCGGGGCGGGGCGATCCTCCTCCCGCCGGTCGGGGTCCACGACCACGTCGAGGAGTTCGATTTCGCGAGCCTCTATCCCCACATCATGGTCCGCCAGAACCTCTCGACCGAGACGCTCGACTGCCCGTGCTGCCCCCGCAGCCCGTACCGGGCCCCTGGGCTCGGCTACCGCTCCTGCACGCGCCGCGTCGGGCTCCTCCCCCGGACGCTCGAGCCGCTCCTCGCCCGCCGCCTGGCCTACAAGGAGGCGCTGCGGGTCCCGGGCCTCGCGCCGGAGGAGGCCCGACGGCTGCGTCAGCGGGTCAAGATGCTCAAGTGGATCCTCGTGACCGCCTTCGGCTACCAGGGCTACCGCAACGCCCGGTTCGGCCGGATCGAGTGCCACGAGGCGATCAACGCCTACGCCCGGGAGCTCCTCGCGTCGCTCGTCGCGGAGGCCGAGCGGGCCGGCTACCGCACGGTCCACGGGATCGTCGACTCGCTCTGGCTCCGACCGGCCGATCCCGGCGACCCTCCCGATCCGGAGCGGTTCGCCCGCCGGGCGAGCGCGCGCCTCCGCCTGCCGCTCGGGTACGAGGGGCGCTACCGCTGGATCGTCTTCCTGCCGGCGGTGACCCACGGCCTGGGGGTGCCGAACCGCTACTACGGTCTCTACGCCCACGGCGAGTTCAAGCTCCGGGGGATCGGAGGGCGCCGGCACGACACCCCGACCCTCCTGCGGCGGTTCGAGCTCGAGGTCCTCGAGCTCCTGCGCGGCGCCCGGGACGCCGACGGGGTCCGCGCGCTCCTCCCCCGGGCGCTGGCCCGGGCCGACCGGTTCGCCGGTCGCCTCGCCGACGGCGCCTGGCCGGTCGACGAGCTCCTGATCGCCCACCGGATCGGCCAGGCGCCCGAGACGTTCGTGACGTTCACCGACTCGGTCGCCGCGATCCGGCAGCTCAGCGCGGCCGGCGCCCCCCGGGGCGCCGGCGAGATGGTGCGGTTCGTGGTCCTCGATCGGGCGAGCCGCTCCTGGCGCGAGCGGGTCCGGGCCGCCGAGCTCCTCGAGGGCGACGAGCGGTACGACGTCGACGCCTACCTGGAGCTGCTGGCGCGCGAGGCCGAGCTCCTGCTCGCCCCCCTCGGGGTCCGCCGCGAGGAGCTGCTCCGTCGCTGGCACGTCGCCGTGGCCCCGGAGCGCGGGCGGTACCGCTCGGCGGAGGTCGCCGACCAGACGGCCCTGCCTCGGGCCGCCCCCGGGGCCGTCACCTAGGGGGCCGGCCGGGGTACCCCGCGGGTCCGGGGCCGCGGCTCCGGTACGTTTTCCCCTCGGGTCCCGTGGACGCGCCGTGACGCCCGGCAGGGCGGGCCCCCGCTCGCCGATCGCTCGTCGCGGAGCCGCCTCCCCGCGGAGGTCGGTCCGGCGCCGGGTCATCGCCGAGCTCCGACGACGGCGCGCCGACCCGTCGGGCGACGTGCGTCAGGGGATCGCCGCCACGCTCGGGGAGATCGGGGGGGCGGAGGCGATCGCGGCCCTCGGGCCGCTGCTCGCCGACCCGTCGGACCGCGTCCGCCGGGCCGCGGTCCTCGCCCTGGGACGGGCGAGCGGCCGCGGGACGGCCGAGCTCGCCCGGATCCGACGGTACCTCGCGGACCCGGCGCCCCGGGTCCGGGCCGCGGCGGCCGTGGTGCTCGGCCGCCGCCGGGACCGGGCGAGCGTGCCCGCGCTCCTGGCGCGGCTGCGGGCCCCCGGGACCTGGGAGAAGCCGTCGGTCGCCGTCGCGCTCGGCCGGATCGGCGACCGGCGCGCGATCCGGCCGCTCACGGAGCTTTCGGCCCGGCCCGAACGCTGGCTGCGGGTCTGCGCGTTCCATGCCCTCGGCGAGATCGGGGCGACGGCGAGCCGGCCCGTGATCCGGACGGGGCTCGCCGACACGGCCTGGTCGGTCCGCGGCGCGGCCGCCACGGCGTTGGGCGCCGTGGGGACGCGTCAGGACGGGGCCCGGCTGCTCGCGTTGCTCGACGACCCGCACCCGTGGCCCCGACGAGGGGCGCTGCTCGCGCTCGGCCGGCTCCACCGACGCGAGGCGACGGCGCGGATCCTCGCCGCCCTCGACGACCCGGCGGCGGAGGTCCGGGCCGCCGCCTGCTGGTCGCTGGGGGAGCTCGGGGACCCTGTCGCGCGGCGTCGACTCGCCCAGCTGCTCGTTCAATGCCCCGTGCCGGGAGCGGACGACGCGGCGGGAGCCACGTCGTCCGAGGGCGGGCTCCCGCGCCTCGACGCGGAGGGACGGATCTTCGAGACGGCCGCCCTCGCCCTCGCTCGGCTGGCCCCCCGCGAACCGGACGCCGCCGTCGAGCGGTCGCTCCGGGCCGCCGAGCGCCGGCTCTCCGCCGCGTCGCTCGACCGCCCGCCCCGCACGACCTTCGGCCCCGCCCCCACGACGCCCGTCCCCACGCTGCGGGAG